>JAFLCB010000023.1 GCA_017302795.1 Deltaproteobacteria bacterium
CTCCATTTCATCAGCAAGCTGCATGAAAATATGAAGACCATTTGGAGTCAAAACGACTTGTTTGAGTAATCGGCGCAAAAGCCTTTTCTTCATCGAGCCCTTGGCTTTACGAAAGCCGCGCTCGAAATCACGCAAGTTGTCCTGAATGACTTGGACAGATTCTCTTACTAACTCGACCTGATCCACTCCGCTGTCCACGCGGGCGATCTTTTCCTCTAATTCAGTTTTTTCTTTTGATAGAGTTTCAAAAGTTTTCATCACAAGTTTCATCGCATCTGCGCTTGAAGCCTGACCTTGCATCAGTAACAGATTATCTATTCTGACCTGTACACTCTTAAGCTGTTCTTTTATAGCACGCTTGTCGCGAGCGGCACTCAGAGACTTCACGTTTTGCATTTCTTTAATATTCTGCTCGATCTTACTTAAATAACCTGCATCTTGAGTTGCCGACCAAAGATAAGAAAGCACAGCATCTTCGACATCTTTTGCTGGTACACGATGATACTGACAGCTTGTGTTGCTATGGGCACGAGTGTGACCGTAGTAACGATGTACTTGAGCAGTGCCGTGCGCTGCTTGCCCCACAAGTGGAGTCCCACATTCAGAGCATCGCAAGATTCCAGACAAAATATAGAATCTCTCTTCAGACCCTTGTAGACGAACTCGTTCAAGCTTCTTAGCTTCATCAAGTAATTCTTGAGCTGCGTAAAAGTCGGCTTCTTCAATGATGGCGGGCCATGACGCTTTAACCAACTTATATTGCTGGTGCGCTTTAAGACGATTCTGGTCTTTGGCTCGATTTGATTTATTCACTTCGTGACAGCCAATGTAAACCGCTGACCCAAGTAGATTACCAAGGGTTTGACTTGACCATTTGTCGTGAATTTTGAGCTTTCCATATTTACCTGAAAGTTTTGGTTTGATTCCTTTTTCTTCCAGCTCTTGAATTGTCTTGGCTCTCGAACCAGTATTCAAAAAAATTCGGAAAATTTCTCTAACTTGATCGGCCTCTCGCTCATTGATGATATAACTTCCTGGCTTGTCTGGATGCTTATCTAAACCCAAAAGTGGACGAGCACCATTGTGTAAGCCACGCATTGCTCGCGCATGAGCCCCGAGTGCAACACGCTCACTTACTTGCTCGCGCTCAAATTGGGCGAGATTGATCATGTTATAGATCATCATCTTTCCGTGCGGAGTAGTTGAATCAAACTGTTCTTTGATAGAAAGAAATTGGGCATCATTTTTTTCAAGCTCGTCCATCAAGTTACAGAAGTCGAAAATGTTTCGTGAAAGACGAGACAAATCAGAGACTAGAATCAGTTCGATCTTTCCTCGCTTAATGTCTTTCATCATTCTTTGATAAGCTGGTCTCCGAGTATCTTTTGCCGAGTAACCATCATCGACATAAAACTCAACAATGTCGCCCCAGTTTCTGACTTGAGATTTTTTGAGATCGACGTATGCTTTGAGACGATACTTTTGGTTGTCCAGTGAGCCTTCAATAGCAGAAGCCTGCTCTTCGGTACTCACGCGAACGTAAGCTCCTATTTTAAGCTGCATTTAAAACCTCCTCTTCCTCTTTCGCGGGACGACCACGCTTGTGAGAGCTTTCGATCATCTGTGCAATGAGCTTGCGAACTTCGCGAGTTCGTTCTGCAGTTGATCCTGACTCATCTTTTACAAATGTAACTTCGATCACTTTCACATCCTTCATCGTCTTTGCCCCGCGTTTATAACGGGGCTTTCTCATTTCCGAGAGTCTTTCGTTTCAACAGCAACCTTGCTTGCCGCTTGTTGAAGTAGTTGAATCAATTCTTGAGCTTTGCGAATCGTTAGAGCTTCTAGGACAAACAACAAAACTAATGCTGTCGGCCCCGGTTTTCTAAATCCAGTTTCGTACTGACTCATGGTCAACTTACTAACTCCTAAAGCATAAGAAAGATCCTTTTGCGTGAGCTTCAATCGCTTTCTCAATGTTTTGATGTCGTTTGGACTCACGCGGCCTCCGTATCTTCATATATAGCATTGCTATACTCGGCTTGTCGAGATTTTCTGGGCTTCTTGGGACTTTGAGTTAAGTTCCTAGATTTCCATAGGTATTCTTTCAATGCCTCTGGAATGATACCAGTTTGACGAATATCTCTGAGCTCTTGCTCAAGCAAGGCCATGTCTGTCGTCGAGTTTCGACGAATGGCTTGAGTGTCATCATCGCTGAACACATCAACAACTTTGTCGATCATATATTCGAGCACATTCTTGCGCGAGATTTTTGCCAGATCAAAACCTGAAGCAACTCTCTCGACAACTTGTCTGAGCTTTGAATCGTGCTCTGGTGAAATGGTGACTTGCACCTCGGTTTTAATTTTCTTTTCTGTGATTTCAGCTTCCTCCTTCATAACGGCACCTCCTTTAGTTTGTGATTTATGTTTGTATTTCCGATTGAACGTTCATCGTTCCGGTAAAAGTCGCGCGTAAGCGCGACACAGATAGCAGCGGGTCGCCACTTGTGGCGATCCCATCCAAGCCGAGAGCAGATGGCAAATCTGCTCTCATCATACGGAGCATCGAGAATTGTATCAGGCAGGCTCTTAGATAGGCTCCAATCGAAGCTCTTAGTATCGAGTATTCCACAACCCTCAGTCGATAGTTTTAAACTTCGTATGCCTGCCTGATATAATTCTCTTTGTTTCGTTTTGTATCCTTCCCCATTAATTCCTTCTTTCTCTTTCTTTTTAATTTTCCAACTCTTCCACCCAGGTCCGTCCCCCGGTTCCTGACCACCTTCAACCAACATCGTTGGGTGGGGGTGGTCAGGAAAAATCGTAGATTTAGGGGGACGGACCTGGGTGGGCGCGATGTCACTGATTTTGCTTTGGAAACTCATCAAGCCGCCTCCGTATTTTTCGTGAATTTACGTGAGAACGCATACTCGCGTTTTTCTCCTGCATTTCTCATCGGCGGCACGGGCTGTTTCGTGGCAACTTCAATGAACCTCGCAATGCTCATGTCATTGTCTCGGAACCTGAGAGCTGTCGAAAGTGATACAGGATCAAACTCGTCAAATAAGAATGTCCCTGGAATTCGGTTTGATTCTATATGAGCTGAAGTATTAAAGGCACGGCGGACAACTCGTTCCGTCGTCGGCTGCACACAACCGAAAAGAACCACATCAATTCGGCCCACATTCAAATAGGACAACGCCATTTTTGAATATCGAGACTGGGACTTTGTGACTTTCTCGATTTCCAAAGCGCATCGAACGAATGTATTGTTTATTGTCTTCAGATCGAAAACCAAATCCGGCAGGCGATGGATTTCGTTCATTCCGAGCACATCGTAAGCTTCAATGGGATTTCTCATCAGCTCATCTTCGAGCCAAGAGCTTACGATCAATCCGCGTTTTTCAAGCGCAAGAAAGAATCTTGCGACGATCATATCGTGATCGACATAAAAATGAGACCTCGCTGGCCGTGCGGAGTCGCCAAAGTCCACTCGTCCTTTTCTTGATAGAATCAGATTGTGCTGCGAATATCTTGATTTGAGAAACAGACCCGACGTTACAAGATAGTTCCAGTATCGGTACTGTTGTGCTTGGCTCATTTGACAAATGAACTCGAAGAAAATTTGTTGATTCAAAAATCCCCAGCGAGCCGTAAATTCCAAGGCATCGCCAATTATTTTGTTATTTGTCGTTCTCATCGTGACGGCTCCTTCGCTGAAGACGAAATCAGAACAAAATGCCCAAGTTCAATCCGACCGGATTCAAGCGTCGGCTCAACCCATTCGAGCATAAAATCAGCAAGAGCAGCCCCTTTTAAGGACTGCGGAATCTTAAGCTCAGTGCCCATAGTCACCTGACGAATACGAACAGTGCAGGACTTTTCGCCTGCAAAGATGACCCTTGCGCCCTCGGGGTTGCCGCATTTCGGTGAATGAGCGCATCCAACCGCAATAAATGAAATCAGAGAAATTGCATACTTCATCATGCGGCCTTCTTTTCTTGGGTCAGCTCCGCCATCACATCCGCAGCAGCCCGCGAGGGTGACTGCGGCTGATTCGTCTTCGCTGAGTTTTCAAATTTTGGAAGGCCTGTTGGTTCCGATTTTTGAATCGAAGGAATTTCGGGTTTGTCGAGATCGAAAGTTTTTTTGAATTTCAATCGAACGGGAAAACTGCCTTTAGCGTGAGGAATTATCATCACAGCTTCGCCAACCCCCAGCTCCTGCTTGAACACATTCGGGTGATACTTGAATTCCTCAACTTCACGCACAGAACCGTCACCTGTCTTTTCAGCACCGAAAAGACCCGAAGTTTGTCGCTCAGTTACTTTCGCTGTTTGCGCGGTCCCAATGACTGCCGAAAAGTATTCGGCTGATTCCGGTTCGTTTGTTCGCATGAAAACTTTAAGATTTGAGTTCGTCAGAATCGTGTTCTTTACGCCATCTCCCAAACCATCTAAATCTCCCAATGCCTGATGAGCGAATACGATTCCGACGTTGGCACTTCTTGATTTATTAAGAAGTGTCACAAAGCTTGGCGTCAGGTATTCAGTAAAATCATCGAGGTAAACCGAGAAGAAGCCCGGATTCTCATATTTCCCTAGATGTCTTGATGACACCGCACTCTGCAAAGACTGAAGAATCATTTTACCAGTAGCTTTACCCAGCGTCGGAATTTTTAGAGCCGGAAGCTGACAATAGATGATTTCTCCATGCTCAAGAGCTTGTTCTAAATTAATGTCTGAGACTTCAGAATTAAACACTCGAGTAGTTTCACCCACAGCAAAGCTTTGAAGCTGGGCCACAAGTCCGCTCGTTCGCTGCTCGCGCTCATCACGGCTTAATTTCAGAAAGTCTCCAGCCCAAATTTGAAGCCTTGCGTTCTTTGAAGCAATCGCGAGGTCAGCTAAAGCCTTTTCATTTTTCATGCACTCGATCATTCTAAGCGGTGTGGGTCTGATTCCGACCGCTTCCAAGATCAAAAGTGAATGAAGAAAAGCGTCGTACTGAATACTCTTGAAGTATTCGTTCTCAAAATTGAAGGCGTTAAAAACTCGTTCTGTAACCTCAAGGGCAGATCCACCACTCAGCGGATTAAAAGTGTGGCTGATACTCACATTGCAAAGCGAAAGAATTCTTAAGTCATGTTCACGATGATGTCGTTTTGCGTAAGCGTAGAGCTTATTCAAAAGACTCATATCTGATTTACCGTCAATGATGAGAAGTCCGCGCCCTTTTTTTATGTCGTCAATCGCCCATGGCAAAATAACGGATTCAGTTTTTCCGGCATTCGTCGTTCCTACAATCTGAGTGTGCATTCTGCGGAATGGTTGCTTCACATAGATATTTTTACCGCGCACTGATAGACCGGCGTAAACAGCATCTTCTCCTTCTTCGGGTGTTGTGATTTCGGCTTCTTTGTCGAGTTCTTTTCTTTTGAGTCGCAATTTGTTGCGAACAAACATGAGCCCAATCAACAATCCAAGTGTCACCAACGAAGCCACAGCGATTCGCCAATTCACAATGAAGGTAAGGATCTGGAATTTGTATCGAAGCCAAACTACGGCCGCGCCAAGTGCCATTGTCGAAACTAAGAAACCACGATCAGACATCTCTGATTTATTATTGCTCATAGTTTTCACCTCCTTCTTGTAATTTGAAAGATTCATTTAAGACCGCATCGCACTCAGTCCCAGGGTTCAGCTCAATCCATTCTCTTTCTGTTTTGAGCTTCTCTCCATAGTTCTGTGCACGAGATTGAGCCGTCGCCGCTACTGCACCAAGCAGCCCATTTTCAATTCCGCCTTTCGAGTTCCCCATGATGTCGGTTTGCATACTCCCTGCGGCAAGTCCTCCAACAAATGTTGTAAGGACTTGGCCCGCTGTGTTTTTCATTCCATCGGAAAAGACTTTTCCCGAAACTCCAGGCTGTCCTGACTTATCCAAAGCAAGTGCGGAAATACGTTTGATTTGTCCGCTTGCTAAAGAAATTTGATCGAATCGGATTTGCGCTCGATCAGATCCTCTTTGAAAACTTGCTTGTCCGTAAAACTTCGTTCCCGCTGGAAGTCTTAGTCCTGAATCCGAAACTGAATTGAGAATTGATTCTGCCAAAATTGGAACAGGATCTTGAGAAACAATGACTTTATCCATCAGCCTCAAAGCGACGCGAATTCCCGAGCGAAGCTCAGTTTTAGCATTTCCGCCTTTCGAGCCAATAATCATCGACGTGTTGTAGTTGATCTGACTTCCACCTGAACCACCTGGAATTGAAACACGAGGAGCAGCCCAGAGATTTTGTGCCGACTCTGCTTTGTTAGAATTTTCTGAAGAGTTCGCACTTTCAGTTTTCTTTTCCTCAGGTCGCTCAATTTTCTCGACAAACTCAACGGGAACATCAGTCGGAAGAAGAAAAACGACAGAAACGAAAATCACAACGCCAAAGATCGCGAAGAGCTTAAGAGTTTTGAAATTCAAATCAAACTTTCGGCTAAAGGCGTTCTCTTCAATAAAGGATTTTTTTAAACACTTCTCGATCCCTTTCAACTTCTCTTTGATCGCGGCAAATGAGTTACTCACTTCCATAAATCTGCCTCAGCAAGCCCAATCGAAACCGATTTTTCTGAATTGACCTCAAGCACAAGAGGCTTTCCGATTATAAGATCAGACTTCGCAAGAGAGATCCCAAGTCTTAGAGGCTTGTCTTTTTCAACCTTGGAGTCTGACATGAAAAGACTGTTAATGACTTTTGAATTTCCACTTTGTTTGACCCAAACGGATTCAGGCTTAACGGCCATTCTCTGAGACAGTGTTGAACTAAGAAGAGCATCAATTAAGATAAATCCTCCAGGACTTTGTCCGATACGAACTACGGTCAGCTTTAAATTCTTTTGAGTCGAACTTCTGGAAACTGCTCGCCACTTTGTTTCTGGCTTCGGAGGCTCTGGCTTCTTTAGATAGACGATGTAGTCGGCAATTTCTTGAGATCCAGTAGCGAGGCGCAAATTGAATCTACGCGAGGCGGTCACAAGATAAAGATTTGTTTTTGCGCCCCAGCGCAAAGGTTTAATCGTTACCGCTTTATCCAAATATTCAATTTTGAATCCTGACTGGTCGCCGATAATGGCCGATTGCACAACCTCAGGAAGTTGCACAATGGTTGCGATTCCTAAAGCGGTCTTGATGGTTAATATTTCGTCTTCTTTAGTAGTCGTTTTTCGGATTTGTGCATAGCCAGGTGTTGTCATGACCAAAGCTAAAGAGAACGAAAATAGAAGTGACCTCATCGTGAAGCCTCCTCTGTCTCCTTCGTTACATAGACGCCCCAAGGGTTAATGACGGTTCGATCATCGACTGTGAATAGAAGTGAGAGCTTCAGTTCTGTAGCAGCCTTCAAGTTGTCGAATTCTGTAATTCGATCTGCAACGACAGAAATCTTCTTTTCCTTTAGATCGACCACGACAGACCTCGGATAAACTCGCTGTCTCACTTTCTTTTCTCGAACGAACTTCATCGTTTCTTGCATTGACCGCTCAAACGCGGATGCCAGTGTTGGCAAAACGAAGAACTTCGCTTTCGACAGTTCGTCAGCGATGCTTTTTTCATCCCACGAATAGCGGTGACGAATATATTCTTTCGCTGCCGACTCAATTTGTGCATCGGTGATTTTGGTTTCGATGGTCGTGACCGATCCGCTGCTTTCAAGTGCGATGACTGTTGGTCCTTGCTTAATCAAATAAAGAACCAGAATAAGCATAAGAAATGTGATCGCAAGCAAACCGCTGCAAAGGAATTTGATATTCAAATTCTCCGCAGCAAATTCCCGCATGGCTTTTGGATATTGACTTAGTTGTACTGAAATTCTGTCTTTCATAAATGCACCTCCTTTGATCTTTAAGATCGTTTGTTATTTGTTGAATGAGAGCTAGATTTAGGGACTTGCCAGTTTCTAGGAATGAAGATCTGAGAAATCTTCGCGCCTTGGGCAAGTTTTGCTGCTGGAGCTACTGCCGTTAAGACTCCCGAAACCGCCGTTGCTCCGATATTTGCTGCCGTAGACTGAACGCCTTCACCAATAAGTGAGCGTAAAATTCGCGGCGTAAACAGAAGCGCAATTGCAATAATGAAATTCATTGCAACTAGCGGTAGATAGGACTGTTCGTTTTCATAAATGAACCCGAACGAAATTGACTTCAGCATTGCCGATAAAATCGCCCAAATAATTTTCCACGAAGCGACTTCGATCAGTCCTCTATAGAGATTGACCGTGATGTTCGCTGTTGCCGGAAACATATAGCAAAGGATCATGAGCGGAGCTGCTATCGACAAAAGTCCCCAATAAAAATAATAAAGAACGACTGTCAGATATTTTGCGATATAAAGCAGAGCGAAACTTGCAAAGCTTAAGATCGCCATAAAGAAGCCATCAAACTTAAGTAGCAGAACCTTTTTTGCAGCTGCGTAGCCTAACGATTTCTCCTGAGCTATTTTCATAAACGCTTCTAGTCCCGACATGTCGTCAATTTTCGATGCGATCCCATCACAGACATCCAGAATGAAATTTGAAACCTCAGGAAACGACACAATAAGCAGTGCTGCTACGAATGACCGTTTTAAAATGTCTGGATAGTTTGGCTCTCCCGATTTCAAGAATCCAAAAATGACAGAGAACAAAATTGCGACTGGAAGCATGACATAGAAAAGCTGACTCAAGCCTTGGTAAAGATCTCTCACGAGTGTTCCGAGCACTTCGAGGTTTGGCATCATTTGCCACCTCCCAAGCGCGGAAGTTTCGTTTCTTTAGGTAAACTCTCAAAGCCTTTAGATAGTCCCTGGTAATTTTCTTGGAAGTTCTGCGTTGAGAGTTTTTCCTTACGAGTGTCGTAAGCCATGTTTTGGGCCATGATCTTGAGCATCTGGCTTTGCGTGCGGAGAAGCTGTGTTGTTACCCCAATAAGTACACCAAGAGCCTGATTCTGAAGTTTGCCCGCACCTTGAGGACTTACTACTTGAGCGTGATAGAGAATTTTATCTCGCTCGCGATCTACTTGATCGGCGTAGTCGTAAAGATTGCGGTTCATTGCAATCACTTCCGATACGCTTTGATCTTGAGAGCGCATCAAATCCTCATCCATTCCTTTCGGAACAACTCCATAGACCGATTCAATGGCAGCTAGTACTCGATCTGCGTCCTTCAAATCTCCATAGACCCCAGGATTAAAATTTGGATTGATGATTCGAATGACATCAATGCCGCTTCTGATTCCGGCGTTTAAATCTCGCATTAGATTCAAGGTGTCTTTCCCATTTTGAAGAACGCTTTGAAGAGTCGTTACTGTTTGGATAGCTTGCGCGAGAATCTGAACAAGGACCGCAACATCACCGCCGAAAAGATCGGCCTTCGCAGGCCGTGGAGAAATCATCAAAGTCAGGCACAACAAAACTCCGATAAATCTATTTTTCATGCGGCCACCGCTTTCATCATCGAAACGCCAAACGGTGCAACTTCTGCTGCCTTCATCAACGCCGCCTCCAGTGAATGACCTTCTTCACGCAGTTGATTGAGAAATTGGTTGTCACGAGCGTCAGAAGTTGAAATCCAATATTCGAGTGGTGATGGCTCAATGCGTATGACCTGACGACTCTCTCCCTCCATCAGAAATCCTTCGCTGAATTGACCTTTTCTCTGTTCGAGACTCTGAATGAGGCGTAACTCTTGTGAGTTGAGTTTGAGTGCTTCACGAAGAACATTCATGTCGCCCTTTTGGAGCATGACAAGCTTTGTGGCCGTGTTATTTAGAATTGCCGGCCCCATGCCACTTGCGATGATCTCTTCCACCCCTTGAGTGATGAACGTAATACCGCTTCCGGTTTTGCGAAAAGTACGAGCTGCGTACTCCATGAAAGAACTTGCTGCTGGGCTTTTAAGTAATTCCCAAGCTTCATCCAGCAAAACTCGTTTAGGCACCGTGCGATCAGTTTCGACTTGCTCCAAGATGAAGTTCGTCAAAATCAGGATCATCACTGATTGAAGATCTGGATATTGCGAAAGTCCTTTCAAATCGAAAGCCACGATTGAAGTATCAACAGCGATTTTGCCATTTCCATCCAGAATCTTTCCGTAAGGTGTTGAACCAATCCAAGGGAAAAGAAGTTTTCCAATTCGTCTCAAAGACTCTTCCGGATCAGCCAAGCAATGTTTGGCAAGATCGGTTAAGAATGGGGATCGAGGAGTCGCTTCGTTGCGAGCTTTCTCAAAAACAGTCGTGAGTGCAGCTTCAAGCTGAACGCGATCAAATCGACTGAGTTTTTCTCCATGATCGACCACCATTTGCTCGATGATGCTGACAAAACCTTTAAGACGATCTCCGCTTGGGGGCTCAGTAGGATTCAGAAGTTCAAAGGGATTGATGATGTACTTTCCGCTTAAATTGATCTCAAAGTATTGCCCACCAAGAACTTCAGTCATTTTTTTGTATGATCCGCCGATGTCGATCACATACAAACGAGTGCCGCGAGCAATTTGCTGGAGAGTCAGAAAATTGTTCGCGAAGCTTTTGCCTGAGCCACTGGAACCCGTCGTTAAAATGTTGTAGTTGGAAAGCCGATTCGAATATGGATCGTATGAGTACATGGTCCCAAGGCGAGTTTTCGTGAGACAAACTGGATTCTCGTCACCAGTTGCAGCTCCATAGAGCGGTAAAAAATCTACGAGGTTATTTGTCTTCATCGCTTTTGCTCGAACGAGATTCACCGGAGCCAGCGGAAGATCAGATCTAAAGATCTTCCATGCACCCACGGTCTCCTGAATTCCTTCTGAACCACTAAGTGTTTTAAATCTTGATAGAACCTCCTTTGTTCTGAGGTTGAGTTTCTTTTCACCCTCAAGCGTTGCAGACTCTCGCAAGATCACGACCATTTCGGCTTGATAAATGCGTTGGCCCGTTTCGATAAGCTCTCGGATTAAATCTGTTGTTTGCGAAAGACGGGATTCACTCTCTAGATCAGAAACGCGGTTGCTCGCCGTGCTTGACAGCGAATGAGCCATACGACGTTTGCTTTCTAAAGCCTTCATTTCCTTGGCTTGATCCTGAATACGAAAAGAGAAAAGCAGTTCGTATTTGAACGGCAGAGCGAGAAAGGAACTCATCATCCCGCCAAACGTCATTTCTGGAAGCGTCTTTAACGTGAGAACTCGTGTCCGAAGTTGGTCGATCACGAAATCTTCACGGTCTAAAATAAGATCGCCAAAAACAATCTGAGCACGCGGTGAAATGTCGTCTAAGTCTGTCGAACGCGGCGAAACCCGAGGCGCATCAATTTCCTTTGAACGCTTCGGATTGAAGTAGCTATAAAGAAGATGAACAAGATCTTCGCGCTCACAGCGATTTGTCGCAAAACCCAAGGAAGACAAAATTCCTGACGCACTTTCGATGGCCTGCCCAAGTGTCTGAAGCTGATCCTCATAGTTTTTCTCAAAATCCGCAGAAAACTTTTTGGTTTGACCAAATGAGAACGAACTCGGCTTCTGAACCCCAGACGTTCTTAGGAAAAAGAATAGCCTAGGCCGAAAGATCTCTTCAGCTAGGATTTGTTCTTTTAAATGTTCTGACCGTTTCTGATCGAGCCCTCGTAAAAACTCGTTGTCAGTTGAAACGAGAGAGCAATGCTTTTCCAGAACTTGTTCAACGTCTGACTCAACCTTAACCAAAAACTGAGCCGTAGTTGATTCAGGTAAGGAGTTTGTGAAAGCTCGAAGACCTAATGTGAGCTGATTGATGCGTGATTCATCAAAGCACTCTATGTCTAAAGGCAAAAGCTCAATGCCTGCGGAAAGAGAACCGTCAGATAGAATTGCATGAGGAATCGGATTTTGTTCAAACTCCCAGAAAGGAAGTTGTTCGCACAATGCAGCTTCACTCATCGAACACCGCCCTTACCAAATTTGCGATACTGAATGTCCTTGGTATTTGCGGAAAATACGGTTGGCGAAATGAAGTGCTCAAAGAAATGCTGAAGGTAATGATCGGGCTTTCCTTTCTTGAATAAGAAAAGTGTCATTCCCAAAATCAGACTTGTGCCAAAGACCATCGGAATTTTAAAGCTGGTAGAACCAAAAATGAGGTTTTGAGCTGAAAGGTTCAGAAGAAGGACAAGAACGTCTGAAAGCTCAAGTCCCAGGATTTTGTTTTTTGTTTCGAGAGTACGAGGCACCGTCGATGTTAGAATTGATTCGTCATTCATTAGCGCACCGTCTGCGAAATGAAGTTAACGATTGCTTCGGCTCCGAATCCGACGATGGTTGCGATGATCGCGTACCAAAGATGCGTCTTACTTTTATCATTGCCGGACATCATCGAAAATGCTGCCCATGCGATGGCGCAAATTGAAAGCGACGGAAGAATCACTCTTGTGAGTTTTGTTTGAATCCCCATAAGGGAGGATTCGACACTCGCAAAACCTAGCTCCGGCACCATGAAGACGAGTGCTGTCAGAACAGTAATGAAAAGGAATCTTTGTTTCTTATTCATATATTCACCTCCTTTGTTAAGTGGATTAGATCGCAACGGATGCCTCCGCTGCTTCGTTTTTGTCTGGGAATAGGCACAGAAAGAGCGGCTCAGGAAGAAGCTGCATGCGAAGCACGATAAAATTTCCCGCAAGCTTTCCTTCACCGATGCGATTCCAATTCGTTCGAATTTCGCCTGTAGGAAGTTGATATTCCTCAAGGCTTAAAACCGTGTATTTGGTGTCATCTTTGTCATCAGGAACGACGAAGTAGCTATGACTTGGAAAAACGAAGAGCTTCAGACGAAACTTTTTGTTTCCATGTTTCATGAAAGCGATCCCGACGCTTTCACCTTCAATGATTTCGCCACTAGATGTGACCTCGCCTGTGTAGACGCCGAAACGATCCGTTTTGCGAATGGGAACAACATTGCCGAATGGAAAGTCAGTCGAATTACTCATACGGCGAACCTTTCCATGTCAAACATCTCAACGACGTCTTCGGTCCATCCACATTCACAGCACGTCAGATAGCCACTCTGAAATTCGGTAAGCCCTCCGCACTCAGGGCATTCGTCACCATCAACGGGTGGGCCAGATTTTTTGAAATTCAAAAATCGGCGTTTCATCACAGGCTCTTCACGAGTTTGATAAAACGGTTCGTCGTCGCGACGATAAGTTGGCTTTTTATCTTTGAGTGTGCGAGACATTAGTTGTTCCTCCATTGCTCAGAGGAATTACGTCTGACTCGCTTAGATTCAATTTTCTGCCATGTCTGGAAATCTAATTCGTCAGATGCGACGAACGCCATTTTCAATCTTTGCCAGATCGAAGGCTGTTCCGCCTTTTCCAACGGAATGAGAGCAAGATTTAGTTTTGACTCTTGCATAGATTGTTTTTGGTTTTGATTTGTATTCATAGATGCACCTCCTTTGTTCGAGTTATGAGCCGCGCTGATCGTGGCTTTCGAGGAGATGTACAAAGCAAAAAGAACCGCTCGTTGACTTAGTGAGAAGCCAAACGGGTTAAGCTGTTGAATTGAGTGAGGAAGTGAACCAAACCGTTGAGCGAGAAAACGAAACAAGGGTGGCGACTCTACGCCACCCTTGTTAGGTGATTCTGAAAAGAATTTGACTAGTTACCTGAATGGCTGAAGATGGCGAAGAACCGCCACTGGCGATATCCAGAGCAGCGCCGATTAAGTCGTTGTATCTTGAACTACCCCAACTGCTATGAGATATGTTCTCAACTCATTGAATCGTCCTGAAGATGAAATAGAACGCCAGTCATCGGCAGTCTCAGTAAGAAGACGATCTCGCGTATTATTAAACAGGTCTTTCATAATTTGATCTGCATAAAAGTAACCGTAAATTTGATTGCTAGAAGCAGCTGACGTCAACATTCTCTTAACATCCGAAGCACTTAAAAACTTCGAATATGACCCAGCAAGTTTATTCCCAAAATCCCTTGTTTTGGTAAAGTTAGGATTTTCGCAGAATCTTTCAAGTAAATACGGTTTCAATATTTTATTTGAGTTTTCGTTCGCCATTGCAATTAAGGTTTCGTCAGAGATCGAGCTCAGACGACACTGAACCGAATCCGCAAGATCAACAACAGAAAGACAATCTAATAAGTAACCTGATCTATCAGCCACTCCACGGCCAATGAGTGATTTAACAAGTTGCCTATTTGCCGCGTTTAAACAATTCCAAAGTGATAAATCCACCCACACGATAGACATGCAATTTAGACCAGAAAACTCATCGACAACATCTACACAAGAATTAAGAACTGACGTAATGATTGGCGTAACCGATTTTGAATCAGCCTCAAAAATCGCTTTTAGAACGTAAAGATATTTACTTCTCAAAGCGGGGTCTATCTTTGTCCAGTCAGTACGAATCAATTCCTTCATTAAAATTTTGCATACGTTAAAAATAATTGTTTGCTTCGTATTTCTGAAATACTGAGACTCAAGAAGCTTTTTAGCTTCCTGGTAGTCCTCGGGGAAGTTTGCACTCTTAGTGAATCCAATAATTCTCTCAATAGCTTTCTTTCCCTGAATCGGCTTTTGAGTCAGAACAAAACTAAGTGCATTTACCAAATTGAATCGCACCTGCTCAGGACTTGGCTGGAAAAGATCGTCTTCACTTGAAAATGAGGGATGTGCACACCGATGCCGATCACTCCTAAGTTTCTCAAGTTCATAAAACTCGCGATTTGAAATGAGTTCAAAGTCCTTAGCTACCTTAAGAATTTCTCGTTCAACTTTAAGCAACTTATCAAGCGTTTCATTTTCCACATTTGTATCAAATGTTTCGATAAACTGCTGAGCGGAGCCACCTTCAATTGAAGCAATATCTCGAATTTTGTGAATCAAATCATATGTCAATGCCACCCAAGTAGACAGAATTGCAGCTCGGTAAGATCCCGCACGAAAGCATGCAATCGCCTCTAA
>JAFLCB010000024.1 GCA_017302795.1 Deltaproteobacteria bacterium
GATGGGTACGAACTCTACAAAAAATACGTGATCGAAAAAACGGAGGTGACGGCAGAACTAGAAATGATCTAAGTCGAAAACCTCTCGAACGAGGGCGCGTTGTAAACGCAATTCTCAACTACCGCACGTTAGCTTCTGCGCCACTCCTGGCGATGCATCAGCACCTCGGACTTCCATTTCTTTACCAGACTTAAACGTTGTAGCTGTTTCTGGACCAATGCGAGCTACAAGGTTCATCGCCCTAGAGAGCTCATGCTCAATTTGGTCATACTTCTCTGATCGATATTCTTTTGGGATCGAGTGATAGACGATCCGAAGGCGATTGATGGCCTCTTTCGGATCTTTCCATTTTTCCCACTCAGAGGGCTGAACAACATCGGAAATAGTGCGTATCCGATGAATCCGGTCTTTGATGCCCGAAAGTTCATCGCTCATGGTTGCGAATTTATCTCCGTTGATTGCAGCGGCGGAACAACTGGTTTTCGTCATTAACACCACCGAGCAGGACGAAGCTGGCCCATCCACAGCGGCCTATTTGGACGAGGCTCGTTGGATGGAGTATTGGAGCGAGGTCCTCGCCGAACAGAAAAAAGCGACCCAATCCGCTAAAGTCAGTCTGATCCCAATAAGAGCGAATACAAATTCTGAAATCACTAAGGCCCTCGAGCTGTGGATGGGCTCTCCGTTGAACTCTGGAAACGAAGTCTTAGGATTGGCTATTCATTCCCACGGCCACCATATGGTTTTGACAAATGAGTCCGAGAAGTTTCTTTTACGGCTTCCACAAGATCTAGAACAAACATTCAAACCTGTCGTCGGGAGATTTAGTCCCAATGCACGTGTTTTATTATCTGGTTGTGATGTCCTCTGGGGGCAATCGTCGACAACTGCATACGGGTCTTTGAAATCAATAGCAAAGAGCTTAGGTATGCACAGCGGAATGATTTATTCGAATTCATCGAAAGGAATCGATCCTTATACTTTATTTGCGGACCCGTTTAACCCGGATATCAAGTTGCCAAAAAGGCTGGCGGCATTTGCGACTTACCTTTTGTGGCCTTTTAGTGGAACCATTGTGCCGCTCATGTCGAGGTTCATTTACAATCAAGGACTTCTGTTTCGATTCGATCACCAAGTATCGCAAGTCTTATAAATTAATCAAAAACAGATTTGCGAAGCTCAGCATTAGCTGGAAAATACATGCAACATGATGTTGCAGTGACATCAGTAGCTTTAAACCATATCCCTTTGCCATCAACAAGGGGAATTGAAATGAAGCTTTTTGTTTTTATATTGGCTCTCTCATTCAATGCATCTATCGGACAAGCGGCGGTAATTGATGTTTCGGGAGGAGAACTTTATCGGGGTGAGGAATTGGTCAACGAACGTCCGACAGGCGGCATATGCTACCTTTATATCGACTATGTCGAGACAATTCCAAAAGGATTGTATTGCCACTCGTTGACGACGCGTCCAGTTTTTTTCACGGATCGTGATAGTCATCCGAAAGATGAAATCAAAGTTATGGGGAACATTACAAACTATCACAGACCTGAATACCCGGCACTTAAAACCTGTGCAATGAGCCTCGATGGAAAGACTTCGGGAAACGACATCTACGAAAGTGACGACACAAATCTGTACAATCAGCTTTTCTCATGGGCAGATAAGCACGGAGGCTATCAGTTCGATTTCTTCGTGACCTTCTCGCCGACTACCAAGCGACCAAGTCGAACAAGGTTGCATCGCATGAATTGGATGTCTGAAAAGAATTACGATTGCGTGAATCTGCAAAAGCTATAATTAAAAAAAAGGGGGGGGTAACTAAATCCCCCCGTTTTTTAACAAAAAAATTAATCCGCTGTTCCAGCCGTCTTACTTTTTCATCGGAATTTGAATCTTTTGAACGGGACCCTTCACGTTGATGGTTTCGTTGTTTGAAAAAACTAAGCCCACTTCAATGTCTTCGCCTTCTTTGAGTTCCTTCTTTAAATCAATCAGCATGACGTGCAGTGATCCTGGTTTGAGAACTGTTTTGCTTCCTGGCTTCAGGCGAATTTCTTTGATCTCACGCATTTTCATAACGCCATCAGTTTTGATGTGATCGTGAAGTTCGACGATGTTCGAATCCGTGCCGGTGGCTTTTACGATCGTGTGCTCGACAGCGTCTGTATTGGAAATCTCCATGAACATTCCGGTATTTTTCATACCAGGTGCAGGGAGGCGAACACGGACATTCTCAATCTTAATTTTCGCCTGCAGACCTTTTGCCTCTGTCGAGCTCATATCGGCAGCCACGGCTGAAATTGTAGAGAACGTCACTAACATCGCAAAAAACACTTTCATAAAATCTCCTTTTTATTGGTTTGAATTGGACTTTTCAAAGTTCCGTTCATCAATGATCGAAGCGTATCCGTAGCTTCGCTAGGTGCTGTTCCGTGTTCGAACTTGAACACGATCTCGCCACTCGGATTCAGTAAAATCGTATAAGCCGAATGATCGACGGTGTAGTAATCCTTTGTTGGATCTTTATAAAAGCTGAAATAAACATCAAACTGATCTGCGATCGATTTTATATCGTCCTTGGTGGTCCAAAGAGCATTCATATGAGGATGAAAGTGTTTTGTATACGAAACAACTCGCTTTAAGCTGTCACGATCAGGGTCTACGGAAACAAAATAAAACTTAAGCTTGTTTAATTCTTCAGCTGTCAGAGAGTTCAATGTCGCAGACCAATATGACAATGATGTTGGGCAAACATCCGGGCAGAAAGTGTATCCAAAATAGAAGAGAGTCCAATAGCCCTGAATGGAAGACTCCGTCACCTTTCCATCGACAGCTTGCAACGCAAAGCTTGGACTTTTTTTAGAATTGTTCGCAGTTGAACGTTGCGAAGCTGGCGAACCGGTCTTTGTTTGGTCTATGAGATAAAAATTTACAGCCAAAAGAAGGACGAGGAGACCTGCAAAGGTAATATTGGATTGAACTAGTTTTTTGAATCGCACTCGCTATTTCCTCGAAACTTCAAACTTCCACGGAATCTCGTACAGACCTATTGGTGTCGAAATCTGTAAGGTCATCTTCCATGGCATCCGATCGACGTTGCAAGTCGGAAAAACGGTCTCAACAGCATATCCATCTGCGGATGGCAAAAGAGCGGGTTTTTGGAAATCGATCGGCGAATCGATCTGCTCTAGATCGACTTCAATTTTCTGCGGCTGAAACGTAAGGTTCGAAACCGAAATTGAAAAGCGTTGCGCTGATTTCAGTGGGAGGGGGCGAATCTCTACTTGTCCGCTGCCGATCGCTGGAATTGTGAATCCACACTTTGATTTTGAAATATCGCAGTTCGTAGGCAGTTCGACTGGCTCTTGGTTAGTCATAGGGACTATTGAATGGTTATTGATTGCAAAAAAAAGTGCAGAAACCGTGAGGGAAATTAGCACGAAGACCTTTACCGAAAAGCTCGACATAAAACCCGCTTCCTCGATTTTCGCTTCGAAACTAGAAAACATGAAGGGCAGATGGGGACTTGGCCCGTAGGCCTCGTCCCGCAACAGTTTCAATCGCGCAGTAACGGCTAGGCTAAGCCCCTAGTGGGGGCCGTGTCCAGCGCCTGCGAGTGTCACTTTGAAGCTTTTTGTTTCCCGAGCTCCTTGTGCGTCGGTCAATGTGACACGAACTTCCCACTCGCCACCCATGATGAAAAACACATTTCTAACATTGAACACACCTGTCAGTATGTTGCCGTTGGCATCGACCGCCCGCTCAACTTGGGTTGGCGCCGAGCCGTGTCCCATGCTTGGCATCCAAAGTACGACGTCCACATTATCAGTCAGTTCAGTCTCTTTATGTGTGCTTGCAACCTTTGCTTCTAGAACAAGAAGCGAATCCTTATTGACGACTGGATCATTGGGAAAGCTTGCGTGAATGTGCAGGGTGTTTTGTTTAAACGACAAATGCCCGGCCAATGCAGGCGGGTGATGGCCGCCGTGAGCAGCAGCAGTTCCGCCAATCAATAGCGCCGAAAAAAGAGCTAGTGTATTCAAAATCGATTTCATTTCATTCTCCATGGTATTTGTAGTTTTCAATCCAACATTAAAACACGGCGATCAAACGCCATTGGGACTTTAATAAAATAGGAGCCCTCGCCCGGTTTTGGCATCCGTGAAAAGCACGTGTAATAGTACTTATCATCCATAGACGCTTTGCCAGTTTGCGTGCCGTCGATCGGAAATTTCCAAAAGCGCATTAGTGGAGCGGGCAAGGTTTTCGCTTGTGCGAGGCCTGCCACGGAGTACTTCCAAAGTGGCTGTCCGTAGAAGCTAACAATCGCCACGTTAGAATCCGAGGCCACGCTATCAGCTCCGGGATCTAGGCCGTCGAGTTCAGCGACGACAGCTTCAGTTTCGAGATCAATCACCACGATTCCTCGAAAAGCGGGCTTTTCGCGTTCGCCGACAAGACTGTAGCTATCAAGTACGGCCAAGGCATACTTTCCAGAAATTGTTATTCCGTTCACCACGGATTCCAGTGGTCGGTGAGAAAGCGCAACGGGAAAGGCTCGCGTGATTTTTTTTGTTTTGAGATCAAAAAAGGAAATCCCAAGGCGACCGTGTGCGATGACGACTTTTTCTTTGTATCGGGCAAACGCTCGCGGGTGTTCCTCGTCTTGAAAGGGGCGAGAGAGCAAGTTTGTGCCGTGGGTTGCCAATCGCTTAAATTGGGCCAAGTCCCATTCTTCGATCCCCGAGTAAGTCAGCACATAGGTGGACGACTGGTGCTTGAGTACATCGACGGCCGAATCCAAAGTTTCGATTTGGTATTCAGTCACTTTTTCAATTGGCACAAAACGTACGATCGACGGTTTGGCTTCGCGTGGACTTACCGAACTCGTCCAGTAGGGACCAAAGCCCGTGTAAACGTTGTCTTCATCATGACGGATGAAGTTTCCGCAGGCAGAAAGGTACTCGACCGCTTCCTTGGTTTTTTCTGATTTCGGCGCTGCTTGCGCTTGGCTCTGAAGTGTGAGTAGCAGAATGCTTGTTGCGAGAAGCACCTTGTTTTTGGTCATACTGACTTCCTTCCGTTACGTGTATTTCTTCAGTTTTCTTTGTAAACTTTGGCGATGAAGACCAAGATCTTTTGCCGTTTTGCTGATGTTACCTGCATTTTTGGTTAACACAAAGTCGATGTACTCGTGTTCCACTTCTGACAATGAGCGGCGTTTGAAATCTGACTCTGGTTTTACTCTTGTTTCATTTAGCGCCTGTTCGATTTCGGAAAAACTGACGGGCTTTGTTAGGTAGTCCACAGCACCGCGCTTAAGAGCTTCGACAGCTGTCGTTATGCTTCCATAGCCTGATAAGACGGCGATTTTGATGCCGGGTGACGAAATTAAAAGATGACTGATTCCATCAAGTCCCGATTCGCCACCCGACAGCCGAAGATCGACGACTGCATGGCTGAAGACTAAGTCCTTAGGGATGTCGCGAATTCTAGTTGCAGTAGTCACTTTGTAATCTCGCTCTTCGAAGTCTCGCTTTAAACCTCTTGCCAGAGCCAAATCGTCTTCAAGAAGCAAAACATGTTTTTTCATGACTTAAACCTGCACATTCGTCATCTGATTCGGCCACCGAAGAGTGACAATCGCACCACTCGAGTTCGGTTTATTTTCTATGGACAGGTGCCCGCCTAGGCTCTCAGCGAAAATTTCACTGACGTAAAGTCCAAGACCTGTTCCATCTTGCTTCGTCGTGACAAAAGGTTCCCCTTTACGAGCAAGAATCCAAGTTGCGAATCCCGGGCCGTGGTCCTCGACGGCGAGAGTGATACCTTGATCGTTTTCTGTGAGTGTAAGAATAATCTCGGCTTTAGAATTCGCCTCGTGGGCATTGTCGAGAAGATTGATAATGACTTGAGCGAGGTTAATCGGTGAAAGAATTAAGTCGGTTGAAATCCGATTTTCGATTTTCAATTTTGTTTCTGAATGTTCTTCTAGCCACGAGTCGGTAACGTCCTTAATAAATTCGGCCATGTTTATGGGCTTAAGACTGTGCTGACGTATATCTAATTGAGAGGCGTTCATTGCGTGGATGATGGTCTCACAATCCTGAATACTTGCTTTGGCTTCCATCACATCTTTTTTCGCACTTTCGTACCACGCATTTGAAAGCGCTGGAATTTCGAAATCCTTTTCGAGGCGTTCGACTCTTAGCTTTGCTGCGTTTAATGGACTTGCGAACTCGTGGGAAAAGCCGGCCGCAAGAGCACCGATCGCGCGCAACCGATTTCGCTTTTCAGTATGAACTTGGGTGGCCGTGAGGCTTTCAAAATGCATTTCCAAATAGCTTCCAAGAGATCGCATAGCCAACCAAGTTGAGAACAATAGAATATGCGATGCGATCACAGAGACCCGTAGTTTTTGCAGATCGATGTTGAAGCTATTAATCGCGAAATCTATTTGTAGTGCGATCAAAAAAGCGTGGCACAAAGCAAGAAATGGCCATGAATGCCGATCGCGAATGAGAAGACCACCGAGACCGGCATTTACCAGAAAAAGTCCGACAAATGGGTTCTCAAAGCCTCCAGAAATCACAAGCAAAGCCGTGAGAGCCGCTAAATCAAATGCCAATTGGACGGCAATAAAAATGGGACGAACAGCATGACGACTTTCAACGAAAATAGACTGCGTGAATATGTTTACTAGAACAAGTATTCCAATTATGCCGATGAAAACAATCATTGTGGCTCGGTTTAGTGCACCGACGAAATAGGCGGGGCCAGCTAAAAGAAAAAACAGACTAATAGCCATCCAGCGAAGGCGCACGAGCCAAGCGAGTTTTGCGTTTTCTGAATGGTTGAAGACCTTCGGAAATTGGAAGAAGTTTTTGAAGCCAATGATGAGGGATTTAAGTGAGCCGTCGCCGGGAAGGCCCTTGTAAATTTCGTTGTATGTCGTCACAGGCCCGGACTTATTCAAAATTGTCGCCTTTGGCACCTAAATGCGGTCTCCTGCAGCATCTTGTTGCACCGAATTACTAATTCTGGTCGGTCGATGTGTGGCAAATCTGATTGAGCGGATCTTGATGTAATCGGCGGAAAATCTGGCTACATTTAATGTTCTGGAGGTTCCAATGTGTAAGAAGAATCTAATCGTTTGTCTCATCCTTTTTCTACTTCCAGTGCTTACAAGTGCGGCGACAATTAAAGAACTAAATTCTGTGAAGATGCCGTTCTCGCTTCCCGCTTTACCTTACGCATTGAATGCGTTGGCTCCGGCCATCGATCAACAGACCATGGAGCTTCATCACGGGAAACACCATCGCGCTTATTTCGATAAGTTGAATAGCGTTTTGACGGATAAAAAGTATGCAACGTTGATTGATATTCTGAAAAACACGAGTCAGCTTCCGGCGAGTGTAAGAAACAACGCTGGCGGACACTGGAATCACTCTTTCTTCTGGACCATCATGACGCCAGAGAGCAAGGAGTCGGAGATCAGCTCTAAGCTAAAACGTGAGATTGAAAAGTCGTTTGGATCTTTCGCTAGCTTTAAAGAAAAGTTTGAGGCGGGAGCGAAAGATGTATTCGGGTCTGGATGGGTTTGGCTGGTGAAAGACGCGGATGGAAAGCTCAAAATTTTGACGACGGCCAATCAAGACAATCCATTGATGGACATTTCAAAGGAAACTGGCACACCCATACTCGCGCTTGATGTTTGGGAACACGCTTATTACCTGACTTATCAAAATCGTCGAGCAGACTACATCACTGGATTTTGGAAAGTCGTGAATTGGAAGCAAGTGTTTGATTACTACAGAGAAAAGTAAAATCCGGAGATAGTCCTGAAGCTAGAGCAGCTGCGCGGTGTGAACAGCGCATGTCAATCGCTCCGTTCAAATGACTGGGTATGGGTTCTGATCGGTTGAAATTTAACGGCCTTTGATCCATTGCCTGTCTTTGTCTGAAAGAGAGGGTAGCAAGAATGCCTCGTCAGATCGAACTTCGGGCAAGTTATCAGACCTACTAATTTTTATTGAATGAGTACATCCGAGAGGAACCACCATTCATCTTGAAGAACCTCAATTCGGAGATTGTTGAGTCCGACGCGATCAAGATGATCCTGATCGCTATTTTGAAAAAGAGCTCTTCCCGGGCGTTAAGAGGGCTGGGCCAATATGAGAGTTCGTGGCACTAGATCGGTCCGAGTCTTATATTTCATACTGTGAGTGTGAAATTTCAGGTTTTATTTCGCGTACTTGGATCGAAATCGAATCGTAGTAATACTTGGAGGAACGAAACATGGCCAAAAAGCAGACATTAAAAAATGGCAAAAAGCCTCATCGGTTGATAAGTCGCATTTCGTGACGCTTAAGTCTGGCGTTAAAACCAAAGCTTGGCATCCAACTGAAGAGCTTCTAGATGAGCGTAAACTCGGACAAGCGCTCTTTTCTGCTTTGAAGGAAAGCCATCTTTGCGCGTAAAGAAGTGTTCATCGATGCCCAGAATCTTCGGGCAGTAGGCATTATTATACTCGCGTGCCTTCACGTCGATTCGGCTCTGGTACCAACGTTCGATCGTGGCCGATCCAAGCTTGTCGGTTTTCCGAAGATCTTGTTGCGATTGGCCCTTGTGATGAAGTGTCGTCATTTCTATTCGGCAGGCTTCACTGGCGCGTCGTCTTGGAAGAATTCCCGGAAACCTTGAGTTGAAATACTTCAAACATTTTCGACATTTGAACTTGTGCGCCTTAATCAAGAGCCACGACATTCGACCACCAAAAAGTGTGTGCCGAACACGTCTAGTGAACGTGTCCTTTTTGCGAAGTGTCGTCGCCTCGCAATATGGGCACCTAGGCAAAGCTTCGTGTTCGACCCGAAAAGTAATCGCATTGTGTCCGTCGATGTCTAGAATCTTGAAACTCGGCAGATCAAGAACGATGCTGTCCGTCGGGGGCATCTGGAACTCCTTTGGAAGATCAGTTGTGGTAAACCAATCCTACAAAGATCTAGGTGCCCCCGTTAATGATGTAGACCCGAACGCTGTTTCTGCGACTGCGGCCATTCCCGGGATTGGTTGACGGACGGACGTCCGTAACAGCGGAAGGCCAGCGGCCTATAGCGATTAATGTCGCGCGAATGCGCGACATCGGTGCGGAGGCGCAAAGTGCCGAAGCCTAGAAGCACCGAATCACGTGTTCTTATTGTCGCGCTTGGCGCGACAATAAGAACACGTGATTCGCTTTGGGCCAGTAGGCCTTTCGGAATAAATGCGTATATCTCAGCAGCCCAGAAATCTCACTTTTTTTATACAACCGAAGGTTGATCATGGCTACCTGTCATTTGCGTCTAGATTTTGCGCTGGTTGATGTATCCAAATGTGATTTCCATGGAAGTTCGAAATCATCGACATACGCAAAGCTTGGCCCTCTGTCGTAGAGCTCAAGCATGCGTTTAATAACCACCTCTAGAGACCTTTCCGACTCAATCAATCTGTCGTCCGTGAAAGCTTCAGATTCGTACTCCTCTAGTTCCTTTTTTGTGTTCTGGATGTGTATTCTGTTTCTGAGGACTCTTAATCTATCCAGACTCTCGTAAAATCCGACTCCATTGAACTTGAAGAGATTGTTGGCTCTAAAAACCCCGATCAATTCTTTGAATACATCGGTATTTTTTGACCTCAGGTTTTTGATCTGAATCGAGTTGAGAAATTTTTTGGATTCCAATGGCTGAAGATTTGGTTTTCTTGCGAAATCATATAGAATTGCTTCCAAAATTGAACCGATGATCACAATTTTAGGTTTTACTATGTGATTTAATTGATCGCTGTTTAGGTGAGTATTCACTTCGTACAGTACTGAAAGACTTTCTACATTGCTGACGATGTTTCGACCTAAATTGAAGTTGGAAATAAAGTTGCTTTTATACGTAGTCTTTTTCACCCAATCCCCAGTTTCCCCTGCCACGGCCTACATAGCTTCAATGCTTGATCGGGTGTGGTGTCTGGCGAGAGCCATTCTTCGATGTCATCTGGATTTAAGATCACGGGCATTCGGTCATGATACTTGCTCATCCATTTATTTGGTTCACATGTTAGCATCGATGCTGCTTGAACCTTTTTTTCTTTGTACGTTTGCTCGCCATATATTCCAGCCATCGACATGACTTTTCGCTCTGGATCTACGATCCCAGTGAATTCCCCATCGATTGGTTCAAAGAACCTGGAGGCGGGGAGTATGCAGCGTCTGCCTTCTCGCCAAGCTTTTGAAAACGTCCTTTTTTCTTCCACAGTTTCACTAACCGCGTTTTGAAGAATTTTAGAGATGATTTGCGTGGGATCTCTTTTTCCAGGCATATTTAAAACAAAGCCCCAGAACCGTGCTTCGATATGTGACTCGTCACCGCCCATGAGAACAGGTGCCGTGTAGCCCGGATAAATCGTTGACTTGATAGCAGGGAGCTTTGGTTTATCAACGCGGTAAAACCGAGCCATCTCGGCAGTGTCGGGTGATTGGTAACGTGAACACATTTGTTTAGCCTTAAGTATATCGAAGTTAGCGAATCGTAACTAGTCTATCGAGGATGGGATCTTTTCGTAGAGAGAGAATGAATACTGGACGAATGTCATACGCGACATCGGTGCGGCCACCTAGAGTGGTCGTAGCCAGGAAGCACCGAAGATTGAACCTTCCTGTCTTACCCCAAAAATCTGTTCCAGGATGGCGTTTTCCTAATGCATATCAAGCGCGAGCGTATTTGAAGCGCATAGTCACAATATTTGCTGTCATAACACTGTCGTATAACTGTCGTATTGGAGACGTATCGACAGTAAAACTATTCAGCTACTTTCATTGCAAATTTGAAGGGAGCTGGTATGGATTTGGATATGGCAAAGGATATTGGAAGAGCAAAATGGGTAAAGAAATCTCGATTAGAGCGTGCATGGTCGCAGTCGCAGTTGGCAGTGATCGCAGAAGTAAACCTTCGGACAATTCAGCGACTTGAAAAAGACGGTGCTGCTTCATTTGAAACGTTGCGGGGGATAGCGCAGGCTTTTGATATCGACGTTAAGGAACTTAATCCAACTTCTAGCTCGAGTCGGCCTAAAGAAAAAATTGGCTCGCAAAAAAAGATTCACTTCATGCCCCGTCTAATCTCTGGGAAATCTCTTACAGATATAGTTGTCGGATCGGATGAATTTCAGTTCGAGCACGATGAAGCGCATGACCCAAGATCAATAGCGGCGATGAAAGGAGTCCTCAAGCTTCTTAGGGGGGATGTAGTCAGACTCTATGATGCTGATCCTATAGCCAGGCTCAACATTGAAGATGAACTTACTCAGGAAATAAAGGGATTAGAAAAATATGGGTTTTATTTATTCGGCATAAAACGAGAAATCGCACGAGTTGTTGGAAAGAAAAACGGGCGAATAGCGATGTGTACTCTGTTTATGAGTCATGCCGGCTCACCAAAAATTATCCACGATAAAAAATCTAACATGGTAATGCCGGCCGCTTTAACTGAAGTCGCACGGTAGGGTGGGTTTATGTGTGATGGCAATTTTGCGAAGGATCCCGCATTCGCATCGTCTCATAGAAAGATTAGATACGTCCGAGGAAAAGCTAG
This sequence comes from Deltaproteobacteria bacterium, assembly GCA_017302795.1. GTDB lineage: Bacteria > Bdellovibrionota > Bdellovibrionia > Bdellovibrionales > JAMPXM01. The sequence continues at coordinate 11,628 of JAFLCB010000024.1, forward strand.
TTACGCTCTCAGGGGAAGATATCGACGCATTGGTGGAAAAAACTGCGTCTATTGCGGATTTGAAGCTCAGCTTGGCGATCACGTTCCGTCACTGTTTGCTGGCTATACAAATGGCGTGGTCAATGGAGTCATCGTCTCTTCGTGTTATGAATGTAACAAACATCTCGGCCCATTTTCGTCTACGTGTTTAAAAGAGAGGGCCACTTTTCTTTCGTTGGTTTACAGCGAGGAAAGGGACCGAAACGCCCGTTTTGCTAGCGCTCCAAACGCCGGATCACAGTGGCAGGAACGGGCCGAAGCAATCGCACTGAAAGCGTTGAGGTGTGACCAACGTATGAATGCGATCAATTGTAATATGATTCAAGGATCGGCGGCACTGTTTAAAGAAAATGGCGAGAGCGGCGGGGAGACCTCGCTTTGTAGTTCAGGTGTTGCCATTGATGACGGCATTGGCGAGCTCGAGTCAGAAGATGCTCATCTTTCGACCGCAGAGTGCGAAGATGCGGAGTGTAAGCCATGACTCTTTGCAATTGTCTGCGTTCGAAGTTTTCGCCATAAAAAGCTATGGCGATAGTTATTCCCTTTAATCGAGTTTGATGTGGTTGGAAACTCGTGGATGACCCGACGGTCCCCTTCGAGAAGGCAGAATTTTTCATTTCTGACTTCTCAAAGGTTCTGTCACGCGGTTAACCGTTTTATTTGGCAGGCTGCCTGAATCTCTTTGCCTCCTTCGGGAAAACTGAAATAGGCTGCCAGTCGATTCTTAAGACCTTTTGCGATGCCCGCTGAATCTCACGCAAGCAGCCTCGAGACGAGCAATCGCTAATCTTAGAAACCGAGATCCCAAGTTCTAGCAGTGATGCTGCGACCATGAGTTTAATGAGAATTCCGTACATATAAAAACCTCCATATGAAAGTAGTGAAATCCACCCGTGTGATACGGAGTGGCTTTGAATTTGGAGAACTGAAGTTTTGTTGTTTGGATGATCGGGCAGGGTAGGTCGCAATTCGGCCTGCGAACCTTGAGAGAGACTATGATTTTGTGGGTCCGTGTGGGTCTTTGTGGGTCAGGATTGGGTAAATCCACGCATTTTGCTGCATAAGCGTGCACTCAGCGATTTTTCTAAGTGCCTGAACTAACTAAATATTTTAGGAAATCTAGGTACTTAGAGTTTGTGCGGTTCGAGTCCCGTCCACCCCGCCATTTTACGAATCACTAAAAGCATCAGTTTTTAAAATCGCGAGAATCCTCGTAACCCCTGCCTAATTCGCGCCTAAAAATAAAAACCGATCAAATCTAAGATTGCTCGCTCAACAGAGGGGCCTTCGATGATCGACCGCGCAGCGACCTTGATAGATGAAATCCGGCAGCTGAAAA
>JAFLCB010000025.1 GCA_017302795.1 Deltaproteobacteria bacterium
ACGACATCGACCCGCGCTCATTTATTTTACTAAGCCTTCAGAAAGTCGCCGCCGGCGAAGAACTCGAAACGCCGATCGAACTAGCCCGCCGCCTTCGTCAACACGCGAATTAGGCAGGGGTTACGAAATGACTCGAGTAACGCCGGGAACAGGACTCGGTCTTGCACTCGTAAAATCGCTATCAGATCGAATGGGGTTGATGATTCAATTCGAAAACTGCAAACCCGGATGCGAGTTTCTTATTAAACTAAGACTTCTTTCGAACTCATCACTTTCGCGTGAAAGGCATTTAAACTAGGAAGCGTTAATTTATGAATTCTATCAGCTTGCCGTACCTACAGCTAACCCAACCAAATTTCGCAGTAGCGCCTTAAAGGACCACCTTCAAATTGCGGCTTCGTTTCGATTTTTTCTACTTTCAAATCCATCATCCACGGCAGGCCCTCTTTTTGAAATTCAAGGAGTGCCTCCAAGTAGCTAATCCTATATTCGACACTTGGCCGAAGTAGTTTTACGACACCGGAAAGTTCACGAGGAAAATCAAAGCATCCGTCCGCATTTGGCACAAAGGGCAAAACACGTTGAACAGCATCGATATTTAACGGACCATAGACGTGAGGAAACTTCTGTTTTCCACCTTCAAGACTCTCGAAGCGAATTTCAGGTTTCACTTGGTCTGCGAATATTTCAAGAAGTACGAGACCCGTTTTGCCCTTGAAAATGAAATTGGCAACGGGAGCAATCTGGTGCTCCAAAGAGCAATGAATGAAGCCTTCCAATTTCAAAGACTGGACCGAGTAAAATCCATTTTCTTTTGCATCCGACCATGATTCTGATGTCGCGATGTGAAAGATTCTTTTCATCGGTGTCCTTCACTTTAAATTCATATGTCCAAAGGCTTCAGTAACGTCTTTTCGAAGCCTCGGACCTGCGTATCCAGGCCGAGGTTTCAAGTCCTCGGCATTGGCAGCGAAGACATAGTTGTCCGCTGGAGTCTTCACTATACCCACGAACCATCCTCGACGACGGCCGATTTTCACTTCACAGCCCTCGATGGCGCAGCTGGTTCCCGTTTTTCCGTAAAGCTCGGCCGTGGAGTTCAACTTTTTAATAAAGAGAATTTTCTTAGTGTTTTCAAAAGTAGATTTGGAAAGCGGAAGCGTCTCTTGCCAAAAACGCGTCAAAAAGGCGATTTGTTCGTCGGCTGATATCTTCAAACTTGAATCTAGCCAAGCTGTCGTGACGCCCCCTGAAAAATCTTGGTTACCGTATTTAAATTCATCTAAATATTTTCGACGTTTTTTATCTATCATCTTGCGCATAATCACTTGCGTAGGCCAAACGACCGATTGATCCATCCATGAAAACGGCGTTTGATCTTGATTTTCCTCCTTGCGGGAATACTTCTTTCCATCCCATTTTATAAGCTGGTCTGCCGTTTCAAAAATTCCATTTTCAAATGCCATTAGTGCTGCTGGGATTTTAAAGGTCGAATTCGGTGAGAATCGTTGAGCACAGCGATTCGAATTGTAGCTTTTCACTATTCGGCCAGTTGAAAGCTGCTTCATGATAAAGCACCCGTCTCTATCGTGGAAAAGCGTTTGGAAATTCGGCTTGCGATCATTTTCCGACCTATAAAAATGACCCGCATGCGGGACGCCACCTGGGACATCATTAAATGAGATCGGGATTGATTGCGTGCCGTCGCTATTGAAAACAACGAAATGGACATGGGGCAAACTAGTTTCTCCGACCATTCCATTGAGAGCAATCGGCTGCCCTGACTGAACATCGTCACCTTCTTTGACCAAAGCACCGTTTTTTTGAATGTGCCCATAATTTGAAATCTGCCCGTCTTCGTGCTTAATCCAAATAAAGTTCGAGTTAAGGCCTACTCCGGAAAAACTTTGTTCAATTTTAATGACCTTGCCATCACGGGCGGCCACGATTTCGGCCCCTAAAGGCATAACAAAATCCCAAGCGTATAAATGCTCGGCCCGATGACTGGTAAAACTGCGATTCCCTTGTGAGACAAATCGGCTGATTCCCGCCTTCCACGGAAGCCGATAGGGAGACGATTCCTGCGACGGATAAATAGTCAGGTCAGTAGGACCAGTGAAAAAGAAAAAGAAAATGAAGTACGGAATGTACCATGTCGCGCAGAAGACTTTAATTGCGGAAATGTTCTTCCGCCAGATCAGCGGTCGACAGAGAACGCCAAGAAGCAGAACAAGCGAGAGCAGTAAGGTAAGAGCAAATAACGATGCTAAAAAATAAAACATGAATAGATCATTGCTCCATCACCTACCAGAAACCAGGAATTGAACCCTTGGGCGAATCTTTAAAACCCTTTTCGCAAAAATCTATCGACTTGCAGGCCGTGTTGCCTAGGTTCAAAGATTGAACCCAAGCCAACATTTCTCTTAGACTCTTTTTTCCATATTCAATGCGAAGCTTTTCCGGAAAGGTGCTTTCAACTTCTTCCAAGCACCAACAGGGTCTAGCATTTTCTTTTGAGGCTTGGGTCGCAAAAAGTTGCTTGCGCCCAGACTTAACAAGATATCGATCGATTCCGGCTGCCATTAACCACTTTTGTTTTGGGTCGCCTAGTTCAACGGCGCGCTTGGCCCAGATAAATGTTTGAAAGAAATGATCCGGAATAGTTCCATGCTGATACACCAGCGCTGCTGCCGCAAAATCCTCTGAAGTCTTAAAACAACCTTCGCCAAAGATCTCGCCTACGCGCTTTCGCCGGGCTTCGTCTCTTGGCTGCACCAGCTTCCAATCAACCACCGACTGCTTGCGATCCATCTGATCTTCGCTGACAATCTTTTGAAGTTCGATAGATCTTAATTTTTGCCGCTCAGAATCCTGATCGTAGGAAGTGAAAATCGCATTTTCAAGATTAGACGCAGATGCACAGCTTGATACTAAGACTACGAATAGCGCGAAACCTATCAGACATTTGATCAAAGAAATACTGCCAGCTGAAAGCGAAGTGACAAAAAGTTGTTCGAACTTGATAAGCTTGGGGCGATGCGGCTCTCCAGCAGTAATTCAGGGCCGAATGCAACTGACGGCGTAAGGAAATTCAAAGCTCCCAACTTTAGATTCGCATACACTGAATCACTAGCAGAACTAGAAGAAACGTTTTCGCTACGCGTGTATTCAAGTTGACCGCCGACGAGCGCAACCCAGTTTTCACTTCGCCAAAAGTAATAACTGATTGATGGCCCAATCCCATAGTATCGATAGTCGCGACCAATACTGAGCTGAAGGGTTCCGCCAACTGAAACATTTTCCCAGACAAAGTACTCGGCAACGGGATTGATGTAGAATGTGCCCCCGGAAAATTCAGTGTGGGTAAAACCGAATCCTCCGCCTACAGCGACGTTTCCTGGTGCAGTATTAGACGCAATGGCAGTTTTTTGAGTCGAAGACGCCTCTTGCGAAGCAGAGGCCGACATAAGATCAGGATCGGCGTAAGCCGGCATTGCACTGAGGGTGGCTATTGCTGAAAGGGTTAAGCAAAGTGAACTTACAAACCGGTTCATAGGACCCATCCAATTTCTTGAAAGAACAATTTTTTTACAGCGCACGACTACCAATAGAGCCATTTTAAAGCAACCAGTTTCGATCGATTAGTACTGCAACATCAAGGTCCGCATTGGCGAAGAAACTTTTCTGCTTCCCGTCGATTTCTAAGACGTACAAAATTGATGTGAGAATATTTCGGATCAGTAAGGTAGGACTCATACTTAAGTCTCACTGGGCCGTGGGTTTTAATCGTCCAAAGAATAATCGAGTCTTTGCTAAAAAAGCTTTTCCTAAACGACTCTCGATTGCCTGTGCCCTCCCATAACTCGTTACCCGAAAGCGCTCGCCCGAATGCTCTTGAAACAGCTTGATAAAGTGTGATTGAAAACGAGTAATCCAACCAAATAACCATTTCCACACGCTTCCATTTAATCGGTAAAGATCGAGTGTAGTTTCCGTCAAGAACCCAATTGTCTCCGTTGATTGCACGCTGAAGGTTGTCGAAAAACACTTCGTCACTTGGCCAATGCCAGTTAGGCCCCCAAAAAACCTTGTCCATCTCAATGTATGGGAAGCCCAGCCTTTTCGCTAAATCCTTAGCGAAAGTAGATTTACCGGATCCGCTGGTGCCGATCACATTGATTCGCTTCGCGTTCATAAAACCATCTCTACTTTGGATTCATTAGCTTGAGAACATTTCCGTCTGGATCTTCGAATACCAGCATATGCCCCCAAGGTTGATCCGCTTCACCAAGTATCTTGCAACCAAAGTCTTCAATTCTCTTTCGGTCTTGAGAGATATTGTTGGATCTTAAAGTTAACGTCGCTCCAGCATGTGCACCGTGAGAATCACGCGGAATATGGGGAATTGGACCATTTTCTGGATGCAGTCCGATTTTCATGCCGTGACAATCAAGTGCCAGCCAATGCTCATGTTCAAATAAAACCTTCATGTCGAGCACTTCGGTGTAAAAACGCTTCGCCTTCGCTTTGTCGGTGATGCTGTAGTAAACATCTTGAATACCAGTGATCATTTTTTCTCCCTTATCCACTTCAAAACATTCTCTGCATTTTCGTTTGGCGGAAATACTGGATAGAAAACTTTTTCGATTCGTCCTTCACGCAGTATGGATGATCACAGGCACCATCGTCTTGTGGAACCGGAAGATTCTGAGGAAGAATCATTAAATTGCGCAATTTGAACCTCACGCATCAAGCCAAAATAGTCCCGGACATTTGTCCCGTCGCTTTCGGGGAAATATACATGTATCTTTGAGATATGCGAATATTTCTTTTCTCCCTGTCGGTCTGTTTTACGTCGATCACATTGGTTCCTGCGAACTCTCTCGCTAATGATCACTGCTCGGCGTTTATGACAATGGCGCTGGGATTAGATTCTCCGGTTGTGCGCATGCAAGATGGAAAATTGATTGTCGACAAGACTTCTCCCGACTTCATCAGCCAAGATGGCGAGACGAAAGCGACGATCAAAACTAAATATTATGTCGGCGATGAGGAATTTAATTATCCAACGGTGATCCAGGTGCAGCGCAATGCGATTTCGACCACCGTTTCAAGGCGTGCAGACTCTAAAGTGAAACTCGCTAACGCTGACCTTGCTGGTTTCGAAGCACGTTACCTGACAGCAAATAAGGGCCAATGCGAAATGGAACTGAACACGGCTATTTACCGAAGCCCCTCTGGCGAACTTAAACGCCTTGTTTTTGACAAAAAATATTGCGATCAAGTTCGAGAGATTTTGGCAAAGCGTGGTGCAGAGCCCGACGGAATGAAGAAACTAGAAACCTGCACTGAACAGCTCGGAGATATCCAGGAAGCGTTCAATAGACGGCGCACAGAACTATTGAAGGACGATGTCATGATGAGCGATTCGGCCACCTCGATGGGAACCCCCTTCATGTCGGCAGAACCGCAAAATGGAGCTGGCCTAATGCTAGGACTTATGAGCCTCTGTACCCCGCAAGGCTGGGACGGTTTCGTCATGAATGCCCGCCAGAATATCCTTCGCGGTACTCCGCAAGCCCCTGCTTATCAGAAAAAGACAGGACAGTAAGTAACGCACTCAGGTACCCTTTGGCCCCCGCCCTAATTCTGAAGCGCGGCAATTATACCCGCGCTAAATTCACTAACAAGCAGCAAAATCACGACCTCAGAAAACTGTACTTCACGCCCCGCTTCAAACAGAATGGGGATAAATCTTGGCAACAAGAGGTATAAAGAGTGAGCTCAAGCAACTGGGCCTTCATCAGTGTCTGTATTTCGTTGTTATCGATGGGATGCGCAGGAGGTCCATCAACTAAAAAGAATTGGGGACTATCCAATCCTGATTTCCTTACCGGCGAAAAACCGGTCGAAAAAATCTCGGCGATAAAAGACGATCTCTCGCGCGATCTCAATCGCAGTTACTTTCCATATTATCTTTGGGTTAGGGCAACTCTTCGATCTCAACCCTACGTTCTAACTCAATTGCGAAATGAGGTAGCGGATCTCGCCTATAAGGAAAAGTGGGACGATAAGAAGCGCATCCAAGTGTACAATTCGATGTTAAAAACGCAGTTAACTAAACTTCAGAAGTCGACGTGCTTTGACATCGAAGTTCGAACTAACGATTCTTTCGCCAACAGCCCGGCCAATTGGCACGGCGACCTACACACAGATGGAGCGAGTGAGGTAATTCCCTTGACGTTCGAGCCCTTTGCGGGCTTCACAGAGAAGACGACTAGCGCTTATGTCACAGGCAGTACCGTCAATGTTTCAGAGGAGCGTGATCATTTTATGTTCACTGAAGCCTGTAGTGCGAAGCCAATCGACTTCACAAAGGAATTTACGTTTGAAGTTCAGCCCCGTTTCAAGAAGGATATCAAAGCTCTACGGTTAAGATGGGGAAAACGCGAAACAAATAATTAGCGTCGGCTGTTCGATGTCCTTCACCAGTCGAGCGACTAAAGTCGAGGCTTCCATTCTTAAAGTTGGAAAGATCCGTATCTTAAGAATCAAGACGAACCATTTCACTTTCTATCTCCGGCGAGAGCTTCCAAAACATAGGTCATTGGAAGAATCGTTTTCCCGCGCTTAAGATCTACCTGAACACTCGAGGCGTCTAAAAGGGCAGAATACATTCCCATAACGTCAGCGGCAGATGTAATCGGATAAGTGGTCGATTCGATTTTCCCATTGGATTTTCGAAAGACCCGCACTTCTTTCACGACATCACCGTTTTGGGCCATCAACACCTGGGTAATATCTTTTTCAGCAATTTCGTTTAATTCCATGCCGACGATTTCCTCGGCGTCATTGACGAGCGGCGTGAGCTTCACCATTTGCAAAACTGCCGCGAAGTCTTTCATTTTCGCACGTAGTCTTGCCGGCACGTAAATCTGCGTTCGCTTCACAGCGGCACTCTTGCCAGATGCCTTAACTGGCGTGCCTCTTTGAGAAAGCGCCCCCACGTCGGTCGGAGCAATAAAGATCGAAAAAATTAAAACCGCGTACTTGTATTTCAAAAACCCACTCTCATTCTGTTTTCTTTTTAATATCGACCAGCATTTCATTTCGGCGAAACGGAGGTAACGTCCACGGTGGATCGTAACCTGCAGATCGAACGGATCCGTCGACGACGTATTCAACTTTGGTTTTCAGCCACTCAAATAGCTCTTCCGTTTTTTTAGTGTTGGACTTCTCACTGCGCGATCCGCTGTAACGAATGACAGCAACTGTTTTGCTTTGAATCTCTTCAAATTTAACTCTGGGATCATTTGGCAGAGGCAAATCGTCGATCTTGTATTGAGACGGCATCATAAACGTCATGGTCCAACCTGTTGCGGACTTCACTTGCTCCACAGGTGCTGTCATAGCAATCTTTTCTGATTTCGCTTGTTCCACGGGTGCTGTCATTGCGATTTTAGATTTTGATTTGTTGTCGCCAAAAATATAGCCGGCGAGAATACGAAAGCCCTCATTCTGGGACGAGTCGTATTCCCCGTTAACTTCTGTCTTGGCGACAACGTAGGGACTATACTGCCGAATTTCCTTGTCACCTTCGGCGATTAAAACTTGATACCGAGGCGTCTCTTCGTTACGAGAGCCAAAGACCGAACACGCCGAATTGATAACTGTGATTAGAATAACTGGCCCCCATTGCCTCATACTGCCTCCGAGATCATCTTTACTGATGAACCAAAAAGCAGCAATCTGCAATTGAGACTAGTTTGCCTTCTGGAGTACCATAGCCGGCGTCGCCGAACGAATAAGATCCGTGACGCGATTGGGCCAATCACTCGTAGGAACCCTGCTCAATGGCAAGACAACCAAGTTTCCGGACTCGGCCCTCAATAGCACTCCGTTGTCGACGGAATCGGGATTGGACCCATCCATAATGGTCAAAATTCGAAATCCCTGCACCATACAAGACGCGATCTTCAGCTCGCCTCGTAGGTCTTTAAACTTATATGATGAGGCGGTGAGCTCTACATTGGTTCCTGTCGCAGTGGATTGGTCGACGTAGGCCCCACGAAAACTCTTCGGGAGAAAGCCTGACTGACAAACACGCTCGCCCGCAACTGCGATCTGCGGAACCAGAACAGCTAAAGAAAATAGAATTTTATAGATCATTGGCGCAACCCTTCTTTCGTAATCAATGCCTGAAGTTCGGCAAGTTGATTTTCAATTTTAGATAATCGATTCGACAAATTTACCCTCATTGCTCCTTCTTGTTTTCCAAAAATTTTTTCCAGTCAATATGCTCGCCGTCCCGGAGAATCGCGAGATGAGATGCAGGCCTCGTAAAGCTTTCGCCGCCGAGATCTAAAAGGTATTGCGGTGCCTGGGCGGACGTCGTTGAAACCGTTTCGTCGCCGTCCACAACAGTGACAAGCTTAGAAGAGGACTTCGTTGATTTCCGAATTTGCTTCTCTGTGAAGGCAAAACGTTTGGGTGAGCGACTTATTTCAAGACCAAGTTCATTGGTTGGGTATCCCTCACCAATGTAAATTTGGATCAGACGATCAACAGATTTTGCCGATTGAACCGAGTCACCAGAAAGCGGAGCATGAATTTTTTCTTGGAATGCTGCTGACTGCTGAACATGAAACTCGACGAACGCCTTTGCGGATGCTTCATCCGCTTCGGTAAGGCCGGGCTCCTGCAGAGCGCCCCATCGGTTTTCAATCCACTCTGTTGGTTTCTTTAGGCTTAAACGCGTGATTTCTCCGCTGCTCGAATAGAAGTCGGCCTCATTTGGCGTCAAATAGTAGGTCGATGGAAAACTTGAAATGACGCCGGCACCAAGGAAGGAACTATTTGGGATGCCAGGCGCACCCCAAAACGAGTTTCTAAATACGGATAGCGTTCCTCGAAAGGGCGCTGCTACGAACATAACTCGCTTCACAAGGTTTAGACCCGCCCAGTTTTCAACAGCCTCGTTCGGAGTTTGCGAGCCATATCGCAACCAGTATGACATCAACCATCCGCCCATCGAGTGTGCGACTATGGAGATATCGTGTTCCTCTGAATTTAGTTTCCATTCAACAAGCTTTTCGTCAAAACGCTTTAAAATGGAAACTGGATCAAGTCGCCAGTCGTAATCGAATACGTAAAGGTCTTTAGAAGCATCGATATTGTATTTGCGCGCCTCATCCTGAACGCGCTCAACTGTTTCTCCATAAGCGTCGATTGAGTAGAGCCAGGGAATCACCGATACCGAGTCCAGAATACCGGAAGAGACAAGTGAGGGCTTTGAATCTAAACTCGCTTTGAGTTTCAACTTGGTTGACCCAAAAAGGAGATTGGAAAGCGTCAAAAAAACTTCACCGCGAACACGCCCTCGGTCATCCACTGATTCCGCGATCTTTGACCCATAATAGCCGGGCCAAAAAATCAGTTTGGTTGGCTTTAAATTTGAGGAAGTTGCGGCAGTTGAGGAAGCTGCAGTAGCGTGACTAGATGGTGCTAAAAGCACCATAAAGCTTACCAACGGGATCGCGAAAAAGATTGTCGGACGAAAGATTCTTGCCACTGTAGAAATACCTAGGGTCGCGTGTACCAACGCCGAAACGATCGATTGCAAAGTCATCACGTCACTCCCTTGTCGAAAGGTGGAACAGTTCTAGTGCGTTAATCAGCCATTTTACGCCACTACCGCGAAAAAAATTCCGCAGACAATTCAATTCTTCTCAATTCTTCTGCCTAAATTTTAGCTTTTCAATTGCGCCAACCCGAGGTAGGAACCCCGTCATATGAAAAACACTCAATTTTCTTTATTCCAGGCTTTTTCGGTTCTTGTCACTTCAATTGCGATTGCTTCGGTCGTATTCGCAACACCGGCGGGTTCGGCAACACCTTCGTCGCCCTCAGCGACGACTGACGAAATCTGTGTCGAATCTGCCGCGACTTCTATTATTCAATATCTCCAAGCGGAAGAGCCAACCGCAAAAATAGCGATTGTTCGCGATAGCCTAGGAACCTTGGTTGGGCTCACAGACGAAAATGGAATCTACAATGATCTTGATTTTTCGGACATTTTTAGAGACGAGCCAAACACCCACATCTATGAATTTCGCGATGGCGATTACATCGTTTTCGCAACTGTCACGATGTTTGCACCAAACGGAGCACTAGCCTGTACGGTCACTGATGTTGATTCGGGTCAAGACGACCAAGATTAACGAATATTTAAGTGGATCGAGGCTGCCGAAGACTTTCGACGACCTCCTCCATGTCGGACAGCTTTAGTCCCTCTGGCGCAACCGCCTTCCCAATTCGCAACGTTACGAGAGGCCACAAAGTGCGTGGCTCAAGTTTACGCTCAGCCCTTTTCTGTCGACTGAATCTACTTCCCCAAAGCCCGTGAATGCCCATTGGGATGACCGGAACTGGCGTCGTCGCCAACATTTTCAAGAGTCCTGGTTTAAACGGATTCATTTTTCCATCGAAAGTCACTTTGCCTTCTGGAAAAATACAGACGATTTCTCCGTCCCGTAATTCCGCCGCCATCTGGCTATAGGCTTTTTCCAAAAGCTCAGGATTTTCTTTGGCGGGCGCTATTGGTATCACTTTCGCCCGCGTCAAAATTCGCTTTCGAAGAAAACCGCGAAAGTAACTGTGATCCATGACAAAACGAACTGGTCGCTTAACGCCTGCCGCAATCACCATCCAATCAACAAAACTCAAGTGATTCGCGATCAGAATCGCAGCCCCTTGTTTAGGAATATTCTCGTGGCCGAAAGTTCGAACACGATACAGAAATCGGGTAAGCCCCCAGACGAGGAATCGGAGCAAGAATTCTGGGAGCAATGTGTAGATGTAAATCGCAACCACCGCGTTCAAAATTCCCAAGATAAAAATCGCGGTTGAAATCGGAACTTGGAAGTGAAACATGGCCGCAAGCATGACACTTGAAACAACCATGAAAAGTGCATTTAGAATGTTGTTAGCAGCAACAATCCGAGATCGGAATTGGGCCTCCGACCTCTCTTGCATCAGCGTATACATAGGGACAATAAAGAAGCCGCCAAATACTGAAAGGAAAAAGAGATCGAGCAGGATCAGAAACCCTGTTTGAGAACTAATAAAGTCGAGACTTGGAATGACTTCGGAGGTTTGAACGTAACTCGCAGTATGCAATGACAGCGCGATTGCCGAGACTGTTAGTCCGATCGAACCCAACGGTACAAGTCCGAGCTCTAAGTGCTGCCTGGAAAGCTTCTCACAGAGCAAAGAACCAAACGCCGTTCCTAACGAGAAAGTGGCAAGAAATATCGTAACAAGATTCTCGTTCGAGTTAAAAACATCTCGGCAAAGTGGCGCAAACATTGAAAGCAGTGCCGCACCAAAAAACCAAAACCAAGAAATGCCAAGAATCGACAAGTAAACAGATCGAGTTCTTTTCGCAAAACCAAAAATCTTCCAAGTCGGTCCGAAGGGTTCAAACTCAAGTTTAAGTGCAGGATCCATAGCATCTGCTTTTGGAACAAAGACGCTCGTTCCATAGCCGACGGCCGCCACGATGAGCAACGCGGCGCTTACGACTATAGGCCCTGATTCGCCCTGAATTAAGACTCCACCTGCGATGGTTCCCAACAAGATCGCAAGGAAGGTGCCCGCTTCGACGAGCGCATTGCCACCTACGATTTCTTCATGGCTCAAGTGTTGCGGAAGGATACTGTATTTAATTGGTCCAAAAATAGTCGACTGAATGCCGGCCAGAAAGAGACAGAACAATAGCAGTTCGAATATTCTCGCTACCAGCCCAACTGCGGCGAGAACCATGATCGCGATCTCAAAAACCTTCACCAGCCGGGTGATCTTGGATTTTTCAAACTTATCGGCCATCTGGCCGGATATTGCGGAGAAAAGAAAAAAAGGAAGTATAAATATACCGCCAGCAAGAGCAACTATTTGGGCTAGTTACGAAAAGCGTTTACAGGACCAGGACTCAAGTCTGTTGAAGAATTGAGTCACGGACTCTCTCGTTCGAGAATTTTGTTACCACACAAAAACTCAAATGAAGAAAGAAGAGTCCGAT
>JAFLCB010000026.1 GCA_017302795.1 Deltaproteobacteria bacterium
CACCTACACCTACACCTACACCTACACCTACACCTACACCTACACCTACACCTACACCTACACCTACACCTACACCTACACCTACACCTACACCTACACCTACACCTACACCTACACCTACACCTACACCTACGCCAACACCGGTACCTTTGGTCACCGAGTATTTTAGTCAGAGCGATACGGCCAACAAGGTCGACATTTTGATCATCGACGACAACTCGGAGTCGATGGAAAGCAAGCAACGCAAAATGGGCTCGAAGTTTGTAAACTTCATTTCCGGAATCAAAGATCTGGATTACCAAATCGGCATCACAACTACGGATGTGTCTGGCCCGCGAGGATCAGGTTGGGCAACGGACGGTCGCCTCGTGAACTACAAAGGCACGACCTTCAATGTCATCACGCCAACAACGCCCAATGCGCAAAAACTGTTTTTGGACACAATCAAACGCGACGAAACCATTGATTGCGGAAACCGAACCAGCTTTCCGTATTGCCCATCGAGCATCGAACAGCCGCTAAAAGCGACGATCATGGCGATTGACGAACGCTTTAAAGCAAACGCTGGCTTTTTCCGCGATGGAGTCGACCTTGCAGTTGTGGTGCTGTCGGATGAAGACGAAATGAGCGACGGGGCTAACCCTTCGCTCACTCGGCCACGTGCTGTTGTCGACGCTTTCGGAGCCGCTTTCGCTGATACGAAACGATTTATGGCACACGGGATAATCATCAAACCGAATGACAAAAAGTGCCTTGATGATCAAAGAAAAGATTCTGGAGTTGGCTATTACGGTATGCAGGTGAACGCTCTTGCGACCGTCACCGGCGGACGCACTTATTCCATCTGCGATGGCGATTATGGAAAACACCTGTCTTCAATCTCGAACGATGTTCGAAAACTGGTCTCTAGCTTTGAGCTGAAGTTTGAACCCGTACCGAGCTCCGTTAAAGTTTCCCTCTGGCCGGTTCAACCGCTCACTTGGAAGGTCGAAGGGAAGCTCGTCATTTTCAGCTCACCTCCGCCAGCTGGATCGCGTATCGAAGTCACTTACGTCGCCAAGTAAAAGAAACTTAACCCATTTATCACTGCGATTGAATGGGTCCAACCGTGGATAAATTGAACGGTTGGTCCCTGCTTTTTGAAAAGCCCTCCGCGTTTCATCCGAAAATTCCCCTCGGAAAGCCTTCTATTTAGGCGCGGCAACGCCCAATTCCGGCACGGTACTTGATAGCAAACACGACGTTTAGAAAGTTCAATTTAGGCAATTCAACCAAACCTATTTCTGGGAGTCGTCCGTGATCTCAAACACAAACCAATTATCTTTTTCCTTAAAACGCCAAGCGCTAGTACTTATGGCGATTGCTGGAACATTCACAGTAGCCACTCAATCTGAGGCCGCTTCCTATCGCCTAGACATGACTCGTAATGGTGTCGTGCACGAAATGGTCGTCTATGATTTTTGGAGCGGAGAGTACCCAAGCCCAGTAGTAGCGATCGGAAAGTCTGATAAAGGTACAACAAAAGTCATCGGTTCTACGTCGATGCGCAAACTAGTTAACAATGCGGCATGCACTGTCAGTAATGGACTCTATCATCCGTGGGCCGAAAAAACCAAAACGCCATATGAAATCTACACGGTGGCGGGAAACACCGAGTACACTGCAACGAAAGACATCGAAGTCACATTCTTCGATAATAGCGCAGTAGATGGGACCAAAAAGCTGACCGTAGCCAACGGGGAAAAGCTGACACAAGCTGTTTACCTTGGTGAAGGCTTTTGCCAATATGTAGTTGGAAACACGCTACTAGAATTACAAACCGATTGCGCCCAAATTGGCGATAACACCGATTTTGCGAAAACAGATCTTCCGGCACACCCAACCGAGCAAATTATCAAATTTTCGTGCAAAGAAGGCATCGACGTGTACGTCACAGTCGATCAACTCTTAAAGCAAAAGGGTGTCAAAGAGGGTCAAATCGAATCTTACGGTAGCGTTACTCGCTAACAGCTGGATGCCTTTAGTACTGTTCCAATACCTTGGGATCCGATGACCACAAAACTTATATTGGCGTCCCAAAGTAAGGCTATTTTGTAAGCTCGGAATAAAGGCTGGGTCGACGATCGCGAAAAAAACCAAACGCCGCACGATGTTTGCGCACCTGATCAAGATCAAAGGTGCCGGTTATCACGCCTTGATCAGTTCGACCAAGCTCTGCCACCAAATTTCCACGATGATCGGAAATAAACGAATGACCGTAGAAAATTTGTCCGTCTTCGTTTCCAATTCTATTGGCCGCAATGACAGGAACCACGTTGCTGACGGCATGGCCTATCATCGCGCGCTGCCAAAGATCCTTGGTATCCAAAGTCGGGTCATGTGGCTCATTGCCAATTGCCGTCGGATACAAAAGCACATCAGCTCCTTGAAGCATCATCGCGCGAGCACATTCGGGAAACCATTGATCCCAACAAATGCCAACACCGATTCGGCCATAAATCGTCGACCAGACCTTGAATCCGGTATCTCCAGGGCGAAAATAGAACTTTTCCTCGTACCCTGGGCCATCAGGAATATGACTTTTGCGATAGAGGCCTAAGATACTTCCATCCGCATCGAGCATCGCGATACTATTGTAGTAGCACTGTCCGTCTAGCTCAAAAAAAGAAACTGGGATAGCAACGGAACGCTCGCGGGCCACTTTTTGAAAATGCAGAATAGTTGGATGATCTTTCATCGGCTGAGCAAGTGCGAAACAGTCTTCGCTTTCGACTTTGCAAAAATACGGGCTTTCAAAAAGTTCAGATGGCAAAATGACTTGTGCGCCTCGGTCAGCTGCTGTGTGGACGAGTTCGGTAACGCGAGCCACGTTGGCCTTAAGATCTTTACCGAAGGACGTCTGCAAGGCTGCGACCGTTAGACTTTGCGCCATGGACAATACTCCTCAAACTTGCTCAAAAAAATTGTTTTTACCTAAAAAAATTACTAGGCCGGTAGTTGCTGGCTGATACAATGAAAGGCTCCCCCACCGCTAAGAATCGCTCGTGCCGACAAACCCACTGTCTTGTGATCGGGAAAACATTTTGCAATTGCACTGACGGCCATAGAATCATACGCAACGCCATAGGTAGGAACAATCACCGAAGTATTACTAATGTAAAAATTCAAGTAGCTCGCCGGCATAATTCGCCCATCTGCATCTTGCACAGTGCCTGGCGATGGAACTAAGTGAACTTTAAGCTTGCGGCCTTTTGCATCGACCATCCCTTCGGCTTCCAGAATCAGTTTTTCCAGAATGGCATAGTTAGGATCTAGCTTGGCTTGTGCACGCATCAAGGCAATCTCACCTGGTGCCACAAAGCGGGCAATCGTATCAATGTGACCATCCGTATGATCGTTCAACAGTCCATCGCCAAACCACAACACTTTCTTGATTCCCAAACTGTCACTCAAGTGCTGCTCAAGGTCTGCCTGGCTCATGCCGGGGTTACGATTCTCATTCAATAAACACTGTTTTGATGTCAAACACGTTCCCTCACCATCAACTTCAACCGAACCACCCTCTAACACAAATTCGTTGCTCAGAGTTTTGAGCCCTGAAGCAAGCGCTGTGCGCGCCGCTACTTCCCTGTCGTGCAGCAGGATGTACTTTCCTCCCCATCCATTGAAGGCAAAGGTCGCGGCCATCTGAACGCCGGCACTGCTTTTCAAAAAAACCGGCGCAGTATCTCGAAGCCAGATGTCCCCATACGGGATCTCAAAGAACTTAATTGGCAGCCCAGCTAGGCGCCTTGCAGCTTCTGATCTTGCCACTTCGTTCGGAATCAAAATGTGCAAACGTTCCCCGCGCGCAACTGCCGACCGCGGATCGAGATCCGCGATGGCTCGGCAAAATTCAACAAATTCGTCTTGTGCTGGCTTTAGGTTATCAAGCCAAAGTGCATCGTCACTCGGCCAAGCCAGCCAAACAGCTTCATGCCTCTCCCATTCAGCTGGTTGACTATGGCTAGCTCGAATATCGAATGAACCATCAGACCCGGCGGATGGATGCAATTTCATCGTTGAACCTCTCTGATTCCGTTGAAAGATTTAACACGTTGTGCGCTTTCGAGATAACTAGAAATAGAAGTGGCAGTCTTACGCCCTTCGGCGATCGCCCAAACGATCAACGATGCACCACGATTTACATCGCCAGCAGCGAAAACTCCATCAATCGATGTCATGTTAAACTCATCTACCAAAATCTTGCCACGAGCATCTACTTTAGCGCCGCAAGAATTTAGTAACGGGTTTGCCATTGGTCCTGAGAAGCCCATTGCCAATAGAACCAGATCAGCGTCAAACTGAAGTTCTGTTTCGAGCTCCATGCTTTTTCCATGAAGCCGCTGAACCGAATCGCCGTCACCCGTGAACATGGTCGTCATAAAGCCCCACTCACGAAGTCCTCCCTCCTCATGGGCATGGGAAGTTCTAAGTTTCATAGGCCATGTGGGCCACGGTGTTTCTTTGGCGCGCATTAAAGGAGGCTTTTGAAGTATCTCAAATTGCAAAACGCTTTTTGCTCCCTGACGAAGCGCCGTACCAAGACAGTCAGAACCTGTGTCACCGCCTCCAAGTATGATCACTCGTTTGCCACTCGCTGAGATCTTTGGCTGTCTCGGTCCTTCGCCGGAAACGGATTGATTTTGCTGAATTAAAAAATCCATCGCGAAATGGATTCCTTTTAACTCTCGCCCTGGTACTTCAAGGTCACGTGGACGCTCGGCACCAATTGCTAGGCAAACCGCATCGTTTTCAGCGCGAAGATCGGAAAACGAAATGTCCTGCCCAACTGAAATACCGGTCCGAAACTCTACACCCTCTTCCTCTAGCTGCTGCAACCGACGATCAAGCAAAGACTTTTCAAATTTAAAATCAGGAATTCCGTACCGAAGCAATCCTCCGATTTTCTGCGCCTTTTCAAACACCGTTACAGTATGACCAGCACGAACCAACTCCTGCGCCGCTGTAAGACCAGCAGGTCCCGAACCAACGATCGCAATCTTTCGTCCCGTCGGCTTGGTCGCTTTGATAGGCTTGATCCAGCCATTTGCGAACCCGCGATCGATAATGCTCTCTTCGATCGCCTTGATTGAAACCGGTTCGGCAATCACGCCCAGCACGCAAGCGCTTTCACAAGGTGCCGGGCAAAGCTTGCCAGTAAACTCTGGAAAATTATTGGTGGCGTGCAGACGCTCGAGCGCACTTTTCCAATCTCCCTCTGCTGCAAGTGTGTTCCATTCCGGAATATAATTATGAAGTGGACATCCAGTATCGCTTTGGCAGAAGGGAACGCCACAATCCATGCAACGGCTGCCCTGCTCTTTCAGGACTTCATCGCTAAAGACAGTCGTAAATTCGAGAAGGTCAGATTTGCGGATCGCGGCACTTCGTTTTTCAAGTTCACGGCGCGGATTGACTAAGAATGCGGTGAGAGACGGTTTCTTCTTAATCACTGATTCTGCCTGCTCGCAAAAGTTTTCCATACTCAAATGGCAACACACGAATCCACTGCGAAAGATTTTGCGTCCAATCTCTCAAAAGTGCTTCCGCTTTGACACTCGATGTTTCCTGCCAGTGTAAACGAATGAGCCCCAACAATCGCTGCTCTTCTTCAGGATCGTTCAATTCTTCGATTGTCTGCAGTTCAACCATCGCCGAGTTGCATCGATCTTTAAACCGAGAATCTTCATCGAACACATAGGCCACTCCGCCGCTCATTCCTGCGGCGAAATTTCGCCCAGTCAAACCAAGTACCGCAACAATTCCGCCCGTCATGTATTCACAACCATGATCGCCAACTCCCTCAACAACGCAAGTTGCGCCGCTATTGCGAACCGCAAATCGTTCGCCAGCCAAACCCGCGATCAAGGCCGTGCCAGACGTTGCACCATATAAGCAAGTATTGCCCGCAATTACTTCTCCAGCACCGGTTGCATAAGGCCGAACAACGACCTTGCCGCCGCTAAGCCCCTTGCCAAGATAATCATTAGTCTCGCCGACTAGCCGAAGGGTCAATCCTGACGCCAAAAATGCGGCAAACGACTGGCCGGATGATCCAGTAAATGAAAGATCAATTGTTCCCTTCGGCAATCCTACCGCGCCATATCTTCTGGCGACTTCGCCCGAAAGACGGGTACCCACGGCACGATCAGTATTCTCAACTTTGAAGCTGGCACGAATTGGTTTTCCGTTCTGGAGGGTCAATAGCGTCTGCGATTCAATAGCCCGTTCGAGCGGCGAAACGCCGTCGTCGGATAGTGGGGCCGATTCATTGATCGATTCGTTAGACAATCGTTCAGGCTCCTCGAGAAGGTGCGACAAATCGAGCTGCGAGGCCTTCCAATGCTGTTCATTGCGAACAAACTGCAGAAGGTCTACTCGCCCAACAAGGTCATTTAAACTTCGCAATCCCAGCTGGCGCAGAATTTCACGCACCTCTTCTGCGACAAAAAAGAAGTAATTAATCAAGTGTTCAGGCTGACCCTTAAATTTTGCGCGAAGCTCGGGGTCTTGGGTTGCAACCCCGACGGGACAAGTATTCAGGTGACATTTTCTCATCATCAAACAACCTTGAACAATCAAAGGCGCTGTTGAAAATCCGAACCCATCGGCACCTAAAGCCGCCGCGACCACTACGTCCAATCCGTTTCGTAATTGTCCATCGGCTTCCAACCGCACACGGCCGCGAAGTCCATTCATGACCAAGGTTTGATGCGCCTCCGCCAATCCCATTTCCCAGGGAAGCCCCGCATACTTAATTGAGGACAGCGGCGAGGCGCCAGTTCCACCGCCATCACCACTAACAGTGATTTTACCGGCATGAGCTTTTGCAACTCCTGCCGCAACCGTCCCGACTCCACTGGTCGAAACAAGTTTCACCGAAATAACGGCTTGTGGATTGACCTTTTTCAAATCAAAAATGAGCTGAGCCAAATCTTCTATCGAATAAATATCGTGATGCGGCGGCGGGGAAATCAACGTCACCCCTGGAATCGAATACCGAAGTTCGGCGATGATTCTATCAACTTTGTGACCAGGCAGCTGACCGCCTTCGCCCGGTTTTGCACCTTGCGCCATTTTGATTTGTAGCTCTTGCGCATTAACAAGGTAATGGGCCGTAACTCCGAACCGCGCCGAGGCCACTTGCTTTATCGCCGAGTTTGCTGACTCGCCATTCGTATCAGTGAAAAACCGACTCGCGCTTTCGCCCCCTTCACCGGAATTGCTTTTTGCGCCAATTCGATTCATTGCAATGGCAAGGCTCTCATGCACTTCCTTGCTGATCGCACCATAGGACATGGCGCCAGTCGTAAATCGTTTGACGATGTTCGCTGCGGACTCAACCTCTTCCAGATTCAAGCGGCTTACGTCTCCAACCCTTGGCCGCAAGTGCCCGCGCAAAGTCTGACGTCCTGAGGTCTGCACCCGCTGACTGAATTCGAGGTACGAAGCGGGACTATTTTCTCGCGCAGCCAGCTGCAAGCTTGAAATACTCATCGGATCCCAAAGATGATTTTCTTGACCCGAGCGGTAATGAACATCACCTCCTGTAGGAAGCTCTATCAAACTCGATGGGCGTTGAACTTGCAAATCAACTTGGCGGTGACGAAGCGTGATTTCTTTTTCAATCGTTTCAAGACTGATCCCACCGATGCGACTTCGACGACATTTGAAATACCGGTCAATCACCGAATCCGAGATTCCCATCACTTCAAACAGCTGCGAACCTCGGTAAGAAGCGAGCGTCGAAATTCCCATCTTCGACATGACTTTCAAAAGCCCTTTATTTAAGGCCTTAATATAGTTTTTTTCTCCAGATTGATCATCGTGAGCCTTGGCAAGACTTAAGGCGACATAGGGGGCGATCGCATCTGAGCCAAATGCCAAAAGACACGCGAAGTGATGCACCTCGCGGGCTTCTCCGGTCTCCACCACCAATGACACTTCTGCCCGCAGATCGCGGTCAACCAATGCTTGATGTACTGCGGATAGCGCCAAGAGTGCAGGCATAGCTTTTTGTGATTTGGCGATGCCCCTATCTGACAGCACTAAAACTTTTGCACCTGCACTCACTGCGGCGCAGGCGCTGAGACAAAGACGATCGATCGCGGACTCCAGCGAAAATTCGCCAAACGTGATGCTCAATGTTTCGAGCGGAAAATTTCGAGCTAAAACTTCAAGGTCGTTCGAAAACAGAAATGGATGATCCAATCGAATACGAATACTCGGAATTGTAGATTCCGAGTATTGATCCAACAACTCGCCTTTGCTTCCCAAGTACGTCGTTAGCGACATAACCAACGCTTCGCGAATCGGATCTATCGGTGGATTTGTCACTTGCGCAAATAACTGACGAAAATAGCGATATAGAAGCTGCGGCTGATCCGAAAGAATGGCGAGTGGCGTATCGTTACCCATCGAGGAAATCGCTTCATCGCCATCTTCAAACATTGGTTTCAATACCATGCGCAGATCTTCATAGGTGTAACCAAATCGCCAAAGAGACTCGTAAAAATCCTCTTTCAAGCCGGCACTATCGTCCCGCTGTTGACTGGATGACTGAAGATCATCAAAAACTCGCTCTTCTTTTTGATTCCATTCGGCAAAAGGCTGCTGCCTCGCCACCTCGATTTTAGCTTTCTGACCCAGATAAATCTGGCTCTTTGGCAAATCAACTAACAACATTTCTCCTGGCCCAAGACGGCCACGCCGCACAACCCGACTGCCTTCCCATGTCACACACCCAGCTTCAGAAGCCGCAATAACAGTCCCATCCTCCCTAATTTGATAGCGACACGGCCGAAGTCCGTTTCGATCCAAGGTCGCACCAACGACATTGCCATCTGTGAAGCAAAGCGCTGCGGGACCGTCCCATGGCTCCATGCGCGAGGCACGATGTCGATAGAACTCTCGCAGTTCAGTCGGCAGACTCTGATTTTCCTCCCAGGGTTCTGGGACAAGACTCATCATTGTTTCAACGATTGACATTCCGGCCCGCATAAAAACCTCGACCGCTTGATCGAGACTTGCAGAGTCGCTCTGTCCCGACCCGACCAGCGGCAGTAACGAGGTAGGATCCTTCTGTTCCAGGTGCCGTGCAAGTTTGGCCTCTCGAATCTTCATCGCATTAATATTGCCTCGCACGGTATTGATTTCACCGTTGTGACAAAGAGTCCGAAAGGGCTGCGCCAACTCCCAAGCTGGAAGTGTATTGGTGCTGAATCGAGAATGCACCAAGGCAAGTGCTGTCTCGGCCAAAGGATGCTGAAGATCGAGAAAGTACGTGGCCAAATCTTTCGGCAGCATCAACCCTTTATAGACGATGATCTTTGTAGAAAGACTGGAGACGTAGAATTGCGTGACTACCTTCCCAGTCTTTGGATCTCTTGTTCCGTTGAACCGTCGCAACTGTTTTTCAATTATCCGGCGAAAAAAATAGAGCTCATGCTCAAACTCAGCGGGGGTTCTCTTTTCACGGGCAATGAACACCTGAAACGTTACCGGCTCCAAATCTCGCGCGTGTTCGCCTAAAACCTCCGAAGCCACCGGCACCTGGCGCCAGAACAAAATCCGAAGCCCTTTGTCTTGTGCAAGCTTACTAAAAGCCTGCCGACACCGCCGACTTTCAGCCTCTTCCGACGAAGTGAACAACATACCAACCGCATAGTCGCCTTCGTTGGGCAAATCAGAAAGCTCAGGAAGTGAACGAAAAAAAATATCGGGTATTTGCAGCAGAATACCAGCGCCATCGCTAGTACGACCGTCGCTCCCTTGGGCGCCTCGATGCGAAAGTCGAGTTAAAATCCTTAATGCCGTCAGGAGAAGGCGGTGGGAACGCTGTCCACGCGAGTTCGCAACAAGACCAATACCACAAGCGTCTTTTTCATATAAAGATTGATAAAGACCACTTGAATATTCACCCACTGGTTCCGTCATATTTTTCCATCAAAAGGTTGATATAGAAAACGAAGCTAAAAAATCAGCGAAGTGGCACCCATCGGACTCGTACTTCTCTGGCTCGTACTTCTCTGGCTCGTACTTCTCTGCCTCGTACTTCTCTGCCTCGTACTTCTCTGCCTCGTACTTCTCTGGCTCGTACTTCTCTGGCCCAACCATCCCTGACATTTTCCGTGGCTCGGAATAAAAAATACCAAGTACTATTGAGATTGCTGAAATCCCGTCTCTAACATTCATTCATTTGCCGAATTGTTTAGACGCGGAATTTTAATTTTCTGCTGGCAATTGTCAATGACAATTGCCAGAACTGATTTCTCTTTTGAAGAACTAAAATTCAATTCTGAAGGAAACATAAATGACCCCAGAGAATCCAATTTCCTCCGGCGATACAGCTTGGCTACTGATGGCATCCGGCCTTGTTCTATTAATGACACCAGGACTCGCGCTGTTTTACGGCGGCATGGTTCGCGAGCGAAACCTTTTATCGACAATGTTTCAAAGTTTCATTTCTATGGCCTTAATCAGCGTGCTTTGGATCGTATTCGGCTTCAGCCTTGCCTTTGGCGATAGTCTTGGAATCGTCGGAAATCCATTGACTTATTTCGGCTTCAAAAATGTCAGTCTGACTCCGAATGCGACGTTCGCTGCAACAATTCCCTTTGCACTGTTTGCACTTTTTCAAATGAAGTTTGCGATCATTACCCCAGCTCTAGTAACGGGAGCCTTCGCGGAGCGCATTCGCTTTAAGTCTTACCTGATTTTTGCCGCTTTCTTTAGCATTTTCATATATAGCCCAGTGGCCCACTGGACTTGGCATCCTGACGGTTTTTTACGGAAATTGGGCGTATTAGATTTTGCCGGTGGTACCGTGGTCCACATAACTGCGGGCGTTGCGGCCTTGGCCGCAGCACTTTTTTTACGTCGACGAAAAGAGCCGGTCCACAACCCAAGCAATATCCCATTTGTACTGATTGGAACTGGCCTGCTTTGGTTTGGGTGGTTTGGCTTTAATGCGGGATCTTCACTTGGCGCCAACGGCCAAGCAGTGCAAGCATTTCTTACGACTAATACGGCCTCAGCTGTCGGGATGCTAACATGGATGATGCTTGATTGGCGCTACCGTGGAAAACCTTCCGCTATGGGTGCTTGTATTGGCGCGGTCGTGGGGCTCGTGGCCATCACTCCGGCTGCCGGCCTGGTAACAATTCCAGCAAGCCTTCTCATTGGACTCATTGCACCGATAGTCAGCTTCTACGTAGTTCGCTGGCGATCACGCACCGATCTTGACGACACTTTGGATGTTTTTCCATGCCACGGCGTTGGAGGAATGGTCGGAATGATTTTAACAGCTGTTTTCGCATCTGAAAATGGAATGATAACTGGGAATACGCGAATTCTCTGGGCGCACCTCCTAGGCCTATTCATTGTCACCGTCTACACGTTTGGAATGACGATCGCCGGCCTATGGGTAATTAGGAAGTTCACTCCGCTTGAAGTGAGCCAAAAAGAAGAAACCGTTGGTCTCGATTTTCTCCAACATGGAGAAACGGCGATGTCCGGCAGTTCCCAGTATGCAGGCGATCCAATTCGCCCCTCAGCTAGACGAGAAACGCCAATCACTGTTTAACAAAGCTTTGCGATCTAGATGCCATTCTTTCACTTGCGTGCCACGATATCGATTCTGGCACGCCCAACATCCGCCCGAAAAGGAGCTTCGAGCGGAGCCAATGGTTTGGGATTCGCGGCCAAAAGCTGTCTTTCAGTGGGCTTTTTCGCAGATGTCATGCCGTTGAAGCTACAATAACGATTGGCCGTTGCTCAAAGACCGCGGTCTGCTTGACTGAATTCTAAGGTATTGAATATGGTTGAATTTCTATCGAGGACTCCATAGCTCAACTGGATAGAGCACCGTCCTTCTAAGACGGGGGTTGCAGGTTCGATTCCTGCTGGAGTCACCAT
>JAFLCB010000027.1 GCA_017302795.1 Deltaproteobacteria bacterium
ACGACATCGACCCGCGCTCATTTATTTTACTAAGCCTTCAGAAAGTCGCCGCCGGCGAAGAACTCGAAACGCCGATCGAACTAGCCCGCCGCCTTCGTCAACACGCGAATTAGGCAGGGGTTACGAATCCTCTTGCGGTTCAACTATTTGAAATCACACGATCAGAGTTCTCGGGTCCATGCCTGAAATGAACCGAAATTTCCGGAAATTTCCGCGAAAATCTACTTTTTTGCTACTTCGTTGCTACTTGGTTTTTGCCCTCGTGTGCGTTCGAGCTTTTGTAAACGCGCGATCCTCTGACCAAAAAGTTAGGTCATGAATCACAAATCTGGACGGACAGACCGAATTTACCCGGCTAGGTCAGATCGCATCAGCCCAGAGTTCTGCGGCCGGCTCATGGGAAATACAGCAACAATGTTCGCCTTCCTACAGAAGCGACCTCAGTCGGCAGAGTTAATTTCTGGAATTGCCGGAACACGCACGGTGTAAAAGAAAACTGCCCAATACGAAACCAAATACTTTATCCCAGTTCCAACGGGAGTAGAATCCGTTCGCGAAACCGACGAGGTCATCGTCCACCCGAATGTCGTAAAGTCACTGAGGGTGGGTGAATGTGTTCGCATTGGCAGATACCCCCGGTCGTCCGCAGGCCGGATGAGAGTGCGCCGCAAATAGCTAGTATTATCATCAGGTTGGCAGCTCGAAAAACCGTGGTAGGTAGATTGTATCTTTAGGAGAATTGAAGAATGGAACAAAAACCACGAATCGGAAAGCCAGGCGGAGCAAAGCGCGTGGCTGAAGCTTTCAAAAAACTGCGCGAGCAGACAATCAGCCAAGAGGTTCGCGATATGCTTGAAGAGAGCGCGAAGCGCGAAAAAGAAGAACAGCGGAAGAGGTCGGCCGGGCCTCCAAAGGATGCTGAAGTCTGATGTCTTAATCTCAGCGACAGACGAAGCTGACACGGGCAATAAAGCTGCGTCCGAATTTCTCGAGTACATAGCTTCTGAAAAAGTTCCGATATTCTGCAATGTCATCGTTCGGTCAGAGTTCTTACAGAAGCATAGACGACTTATTTTTTCGGAAGTCTTATTTGAATTCGCAACGAAAGCGGATCGGTCGAAGCTATCAACTGAAGTTGGAAAAACGTTCGATAAATGGCTGAAGCTTGCGCCGAGTAACCAAAGTCCGAATCCCAAATTACGATTGAACGAAACGCAGTTCAAAGACATCAAACGACTTCTCATCGACGAAATGTCCGATGATGGTAGCGAAGTTTGGATCGCGATCTGCAACGATTTGGTCGGAACCAAACTTGGTAGTGCCTGGAAAACTGCCGACGACGAATTCGGCCTCAATTTTTTGTCGACCCGAGATCAGCAATACAGCGCAATCCTGCCTTTCGATCCACTTTGGGAAGAAATAATAAGAATCATGGAGAAAGTCGGCATCGGAAGTTCCGACGCGATGATTCTGAATATGTTTTTCTCGTCTGAATTGCGAGCCGTCGCTACTTCTGACTTTGAGTTTGCACACGCTGTGCAATTTTTGAGATCGGATAGAATTTGTTTCGTGCCAGACAAGATTGTTTCAGAGCTTCACCGATTTCATGACAGAGATACAAGAAATGAACTTCGTGAGTCCGCCGAAAAAGTTATGAAGGTACACAATCGAACGTTGCGACTCCTATGATCGGACGGAACGCCATCTCCCGTTGTGAGCGTAATACGATCCGCCTATTTATAGTGACGTCCGGCAGAAAGTTCCTAACGTAGATTAGGCACTCGCCAACAGACTGCGTTTTAATTCTTCGATTTTTGCCTTGTCGGGTCGATCCAAAACATCGTCCTTTACCTCGACAATGACCGACTCAACTAGTTCAGTTTTTGTCAGCTTCGACTTGTCGAGAACCGCCTTGATGCTTGCCTTAAGATCCTCATTGATCTTTATCGAAAGACGGTTGCCCTTTGCATAGCTTCCCTGAAGTAGTTCGGAATCTAGATTTTCCGTTAGATACTTCAAATTTTTTAAATCAATCGACGCAATATAATAGCGAAGAAGATGCGAACGAAGATCGGGCGTTGCTCGAATTCCGAGTTTTTCGAGGACATTGTTGAGAACGTCGAGATGGTGCCGAGCGAGTCGAACATCAAGGCTCGCTTTCTCGGCTTTTTTCCGAACCTCCGCTACAGCCGCAAAAGACTGCTGTGGAACACCGGCGATCTTATCGCACTCATCGCATGCGGCTATCAAAACATCAGGAACAACGAGCGTTGCGTTACCGTCTTTCAAGTTCGCGCGACGAACCTTAAAGGTCGTCGGCACTATCTTCTTACAGTGCCCGCAGATCGCCTTCGATTTGTCGCCTTCTTTGTAGAAGTCCATCGCTTACCTCTCGTTACATGAGACTTGTGCACACTGATAAACCAACAGTCTGGCTCGAGAAAATAGCACTTGATGTGCCAGTTCTCGCCTTTATATTCGGGCTCGAAAATGTGGACCGAAGTTTCGGCCACATCTTTGTGCGGTTCAGACCGATAATTAGGCCCCCTTGTCGAAGAGATGATTTTGATCACCTCTTCAGGACTGATAACACCTGTCTTTAAGAGGTTCTTCTCTTTGATGTCTGGGCGCTCCACGGCCTGAACTTTTCCATCCTTCAGGGATTGAACGACCTTCTTTTTGGCATCGTTCATTCCCATCGGAACATCCTTAATTTGTACACTACTTGTCGTACAAAATCTAGGTGAACTTTAGGGCCAGCTTGATTTTGCAGTCCCCTGGACACCTGATTGTTTCGAATTGAGACTGCGTTGGCCATTTTGGCTACCTCTATATGTAAATAACTGCGTCCCAAGCAACGCGTCTTATTTGGTGCGGTACCTGTAAGTGCCTAAATGCGTTCCTGCGACAAGGATATGTGAGCGGGACACTGTCGCCAAGTTTCGAACCCAAGACATGGAAGTGCCGGACTTTGGGCGGTGAACATTAGCTGAAGATGTCGGCAGTCTTTTTTTCTACGCTGCTTAGTCTCTCAAATCTGTCTCAAAATCCGAGATTTTTTCGATGCTCGTAGTCTCGAAAAAGAGACCTGAGCCGCGTCAACTCTGTCATCTCGGCCACTTAGCACCCGACATGTTTTCGACAAGAACGACCCATCCGTTTGCTTATGAAAGCTCCCGAATGCAGTTGAACGGTTTGACTGCAGAAAGGGGTTTAATGCAAACGGTTCGGGTTAGGAAACACGAGCGAGACCAAAGGAAGAATTTTGTTCGAAGCCAAATCGGATTGGCCGAATTCGTCGACAACGGTGATCTCAAAAACCACTGGACAGCAAAATGGGTATAGGAAAAAGCGGCAACGGACGCTCTATCAATGAGGCGCCGGATTTCCTACTTATTTTTCCGAACACGGCTACTCATCGAACTGCCGCCATTGCCTGCGAATTCACGGATTCCATTCTGAGCGAAATAGAACTACAGGAAGTCCAGCTAGCTAGAGCTGGGGGGATTGGTTCGAATTGGAGTAAATTGCCCCAGTTGTAACTGGATCTGCAGCAGCCAGTTCCAATATTGCACCAGGCACTTTTTCTGACGAACCCAAGAGGTGCGGATTTTGTATCCACATTCCCTTTTTCGTTTTTTTTGTTTGTACCTGACGGACCAGAGGTAAGTACGCCAGGCGTTTCAGAATCGGCCAGACAATTCGTTGCTTGAGTACTTCCTGACATCGGCTGACGGAACTGAAAGATCGCTATGAGGAACCGTTTCAGCTCTTCCGGTTTTCCTTTTCGGACTTCTTGATCGCCAGCTCATTCGCTAGAGTTTCGTTGAATCCTCCACCTAGTCTCACGCCCGAATTCGCTCGGCCCAATTCAGCGCTGGGCGAAGGCCTAGAGTTTAAATATGGTTAAGATCAAACATTGAACGGCGGTAGGTCTATTTCTATTCTCATTTCAACCGACGAACCGTTGGTACAAAAGGTGGCGATAAAATGTTTTCGAGCGACCGACTCAAGAAAATTGCGGCAGATGCGCAATCTGTAAAAGAAGAGAAGAAAAAAGCCTGGAACACGAAGTCGATCAAAGAAAAATTTGATGAAGTGGTTATTGGTAACGAAGGTTACAAGCAGGTTTTGTCGAGCGTTCTCGCTGGCTACTTAAGTGAATTGAAAACCCGCCACCACGTCATCGTCTTTGGGCCGTCGGGCACCGGCAAAACTTATATGCTCGAACAAACGTTACCCGATCTCGGTATTCCGTATGTCGTTGTCGATTCGAGTTCCCTGGTGCCCGCAGGATATTCGGGAAACACGCTGACGGATTCTCTTAAGGAATTTTACCAGTCGAATCAGACGGCCAGTGACCGCGGCATCATTGTTTTGGATGAGTTCGATAAAATTTCTGAAAAGGCGAATGGCGGAGATGCGCATAAGTCGCACTCGATTCAAGGTGAGCTGCTGACGAACATTCAAGGCAAAAAAGAGGGTGGCGTCGATACCCGAAATTCTTTGTGGATCGTACTAGGTGCCTTCGCCTACACGGACGAAATGAAACAAAGTCCGCCGACCATCACCAAAGACGATTTAAAAAAATACGGCTTCAAGAACGAAGTTTTGGGTCGCATCACGATGGAAGCGATGACTGAAACTCCGACGATGGAGCAGATGCTAGAACGAATTGCGTTCAGCAAGGATATGAAGAGTTTTTTCGATCAGATGAAGCTTGATGGCTTTGAATTGAAGTCAGAGGACTTTGAAGATGCGGCTTTGCTCGAGCTTGCGATGGTCGCCTCAAATCCTCTTTACGGCATGCGCGCGGTCCCGACGGTGCTTGCGGCCGTGAAACAAAAAGTCGTTTTCTCGGGCGAGTTTCAACCGGGTACGGTTCGAATCACCGGTGCATTGATTAAAAAAATCAAGTCAGAACGTAACCTCGGTTAAGCAGGAGCTCTCGCATGATCATTCATATCGCGGCCAACTGGCGCAAAGTTTTTATCGCGGCGGCCGTCGGCATGTCGGTGCTCGTTGGCGTCCTCGCGGCGATTCACATTTACGGAGTTCCCATTAGTGGGCCGATATCGGCTGCGCGAGGACTTCTGCTGGTCGTGGGGTGCCTCGTCGGTTTTTCGGGCGTGAAGCCGGCGATGTTCGATAATATTTTTGGCGGGTTAGTGAAGGATAACGAACTCTTCGCGAAAATTCGGGAGTTTGAAAATATTCAAACTTTAAACCCCGCGAGGGTCCAAGACTTCAAATCGGTCGCGGTTGCGAACCGCGCGTTGTTTTCGGTCAACTGGGCGCAGCTCGGAATTCCGTCGCCGATGGAGCGCGTACTGAAGATGGAGAAACCGGAACTGGCGCTCGCGCTTCTCGAATGCGGTTCCGACCCGTTCGAACGCATGAGCGATGGCACAAACCCGCTCGAAAAAGCCATCATGGATCGAAGCCGGGAACTTGCGAATGCCTTGGGCCGAGTGATGAAAAACCAACCCGCTGCAAAACTAGCGCATCACGGCGTCAGTCGCGCGACGGTCGCGATTGCGTGCGGCGATCTCGAAATGCTGAAGGCGTGCAATAAGACCGAGATGGAAAAGAAAGACACGTCGGGATTTGAGCCGATTCATCACGCCATTAAACTCGGGGTACCAAAAGAATTTGTTCAATGCATGATCGACGCCGGGGTCAACCTCAACACGAAACTCACTTTGCCGAACAAAGGTGGACAAAAGTTCGTTGTTGTTTCTGCGCAGCTTGCCGCGATTTTCGCGAAAGCTTACGAGGATGAGTCCGTATTACTTGCCATTCTTTCAAGCGGTAAAGCAAAAATTGCGGCCGACGGGTCGGGCGAGGACGCGGTTCAAGTTGCGATCGCAAATGGTTTGATGAAATCCGTCAAGCTGATGGAGTCAACTTACGATTGGTCGACGATTCACTCGGGGAAAACCGCACTTGATTTCGCGAAAGATGGGTCGAGTCTGCCGATGATGGAGCTCGTTACAAAAAACATGCAGTCACGCGGTTTGATAAGTGGCGGAAGCTCGGCGCCCGGAGCTTCGGCAAAACCCAATCCATCGAGTGCGTCGACGATGATCGCCAATCGTACGGTCGAACTTGATGAGATAGATATGAAAGTTTCGATGAGTCTCGATGGCCTGGTCGATATGGAAAGCTTCGGAAAAGATCTCGCGCAGCAGCTTTTTGAGTTTCAAGGCGAAAAACCGAAAAAGAGCCGGGGGATTGTGATCTCGGGCGACGCGAGTGTCGGAAAGTCTTCAATTGGAAAACGCCTCTCGGGCTTGCTAGAAAGCTCAGGTACACCTGGGCTCGATATTCCGGAAATTCCCTTTGAATATCATTCGCTGGCCGACGGAAGGGCGAGCCTGCCAGACATTATCGACAATGCGCCCGCTGGCGCGGTTCTGTTCATCGATGAAATCGACAAATTTTTTGATCCGGCGACGATGATGGTCTCAGACCAAGAAGCGATGAAAATCAAAACCCAGATTATTACCAACTGGGACCGCAAACCGATCTTTTGGATTTTCGCTGGTTCGTTCATCAAACTGCGTGGGAAGAGCGAACTGAACGGAAAAATGCTTTTGAGCCTACTCGGTTCAGAATTGAACAGTCGTCTCGAATTTGTGGACTGGAAAATTAAGCCGTGGTCGCAAGAAAAAATCTACGCGGCCGCAAAGCATCACATCACCGAAGATTTCGGCAACAATTTTGACGACAAATCAATCGGCGTGATTTGTGAGAAGGCGCTCGAAGCCGATGGCGGGTTCCGCGAATTCGAGAAACACGCGAACTCGCTATATCGAATGGCACAGAAGCAGGGCACGACGGTAACGCTGGCGATGACGAACGAGTATTTCAAAAATCTTGAGGGCCAATCGTGAACCATTCGGGAAATTCGGGTCCAGCTAAGAAAGCGACGGCACCGGCCATGTCTTCGACCTTGAAGCCGGGCGCGCCAGCGGTAGCCGGGTCAAACATGGTGCCGGCTGCGAAGTCGGCTGCGCCTGGCGCGGCACCGCCTCAGGCGATGAAGACGACGGCGATGGAGCTTTTTCGAATTGCGAAAGCGGAACTAAAAATTTCAGACCTTAAATCGGCCGAACTTCAGCCGAAAGCCTCGCTGTTTGCCGAACTCGTCGAGAGTTCGCAGCCTTCCGTTCGTCTTGGCATGCTCACTCGCTGCGCAATTCCGGGCTGTGACGTTCATTTGATTGATGAGAACCGAAACATCATGGCGCATTTTCCGGAAGGCGAGGCCGTGCCCCCCGGATTTGAAAAAGCGCGATCGATGGTCAACAATTTGCCGCCGAAATTTTTAGCAATCATTGTTTACACAAATAAAACAGAAGCTTTGTTGCCGAACGGTTCGACCGTTCCGTACCCATAATTTTCAGGTTCGAGGGAGTATCATGAAATTCGTGCAGATGTTGTGTGGCCTCATCTCAATTGTGACTTGGATGTCGACTCACGAAGAGACCTTGAATCGAATCGCGGGTCGTGCCGCGCCAAAAGTCATGCAGGTTGCGCAAGCCGAGACCGCGGGTGCAGCGTCGTCTGGGGGGACGGGTGCGCCTCAACCGTCCGGGTTAGATGCGGCGACGAAAGAAGCGCTCGAGAAGAAGCTCGCGACCGATAACGCCTACATGACGGGCGAGTACGAGGCGGTCACGAACAGCGGCGAAAAGTATAAGTTTTGGATTCAGTTTGAGACGACCTATTGGCCGAAGGGCACGCTCGAGGGCGAGGGTTTACAGTCGAACGTTCTCGTGAGCTTCGAAAAAGCAGAACGTAACACGTCTTACTTCAGAGCGAAGATCGATGCGGTTTCGCCGACGCAGTTCACGGTAGCTCTCGACCGTCGAGAGATCGGTCAGTTTTTAAAATCACCTTCAGCGTCTTACGACAGCGTCGATTACGTTCCGGAGAAGCTGATGATCACGTCAGCAAACCCGCAGACGTGGGATCTCGGCCCGACTGCGACTGATTACACGTCATTCAAATTCAAAGGACGCGTCATGAAAATGCCCACTCAAAGCCTCGATCGATTTGTTGGCCTATGGAAAGGCAAAATCGGTGAAAACGATTTTCAACTTGAGCTCAAGTCGAACGGCCCATACTTGACCGGTATGTACCGCGTGGTGATGGCCTATCCATGTCGGTTTGATGAGATCAACGTTCGTCTCGCGGGTGAGAATCGTTTTTCGCTCATCGGCGGAAAGTCGCATGCAACCGAAAGCTATTCGGGATGCAATTGGCCTGCGATGCGCGGTCAGTTAATGACCGATGGAAAACTGCGAGTTCTGGATTACGGTCGCGACGAAGAAATGACGGAAGGCACGCTCACGCGTTAATCCCTATATGAAAATGACGCGCTCCCTACGACTCTTCGGAATCTCCTGCGTCGGGGCAGGCCTCGCGCTCTTTTTGCGCCACAAGCTTGGCGCGTTCTCAGAAATTCAGGCGGGGTTCGATGGCGATCTTTCTCCAGACGGTGCCTTCGCTTTCCTTCGATCGTTTCTGGGCGCATTCGCCGGCGCATGTTTGACTTGGCGACTTGAATCTTGGCACAAGCGAATGGCGCTAGGCGAAGCCGCGATTCTTTTGTGGTTCAGCGCATTTTGTCTGAGTTTTATGTTGTCGCGTTTCGGCGTGAACGGGATTCCGATCGTTAGTTTTTCGCTTTCGGTTCTTGCTGGCACGTTTGGTCTTTACGCAGCCCGGTCCGTTTTTCATGAAGATGATCGTGTACAGCTCGCAAGAGCTTTTCGTTCTTACGTGGCGCCAGAGCTGGTTGACGAACTCGAGAAGAACCCAGAAGCGCTGAAGCTCGTGAGTGAAAAAAAAGAATTGACGATATTTTTTTCTGACATTCAAAATTTCACAAATTTGTCCGAGAAACTTCCGCCCGAAGAACTCATGGCGACGCTGAATCGGTATTTTAGTGGCGTGACCGAAATCGTGTTTCGGCATGGGGGCACGCTCGATAAATTCATGGGCGACGGCGTCATGGCTTTTTGGAATGCACCGACGGATTCGTTCAATCACCAACGACTGGCGACAATGGCAGCGATGGATGTCGACAAGTTTTCACGCGAATTTTTCTCAAAGATTTGCGACCGAACCGGTCTAAAACTTTCGACACGCGTCGGTCTTAATACGGGGATTGTGCACGTCGGCAACTTTGGTTCATCTTCGCGATTTTCGTACACAGCCGTCGGCGATGAAGCGAATCTTGCAGCGCGGATCGAACCTTTGAATTCGCGTTATCAGACTTTGATTTTACTTTCTGAGTCGACGGCCACCCGGTGTGACGGCATTAAGTTGATTTTCGTTGATGAAGTCATCGTTAAAGGACGGTCGAAATCGGTGAAGCTGTTCACCCCAGTTGACGGCGAAGTCGGTCTTTTTACCGAGTACGGAACTGCGTACGCGCTCTATCGCGAGGGGCGATTCGAAGAGGCCGCGCAAGGTTTTGAGTTAGTCTCGAAATCTCACCCGACCTTCGGGCCGGCCTCGGAGCTTCTTAAGCGCTGCAAAGAACTAAAAAACGAGCCACCCCAGAATTGGGATGGCGTTTATCGACTCACGGAAAAGGGCTAATGCTCTTACGAACCGCCGTGTTTTTAACAGATTGATCGGGCGCGACTCTGATCTGGGCAGTTTCTCAAAATGTCGATCGTCCAATCGTGCGGATTCGTATTGTAGTGAATCGGTAATCTCTAGCGGCGCTAATGGTTGGTCCCGAATTGAGATCCGATCGTTTCAAAATGTAAAAAGTGTGAAAAAATGCGTTCAACTTGAAACAAAGCTGAAGATCTTAAATAGAACCTCGAAACTCTGCAGCGAAACCTTACTCGATCGGGCAGAGCTATGACTTCGATCGCAAACGGTCTAATGGTAGAATAGAAAACTCACTAAGTGTCTGCAACTGCCGCTTCTTAAACGGCTCGGCCGCCGTTGGCCTGACAGATTTGCGAAGCCTTCGAAATATTCTCGCAGTCACTGCCGATGTGAATTGTGTCGCCGAAACGTTCGATGCCATTGATCAGCTCGTTTCTTATTCGGCTGAAAACGGCTTCGGCTGTACTGGCGCTGTCGAACTGATATTTTGCGAGTGTGGTGGCCATGATTGCTCCTTGCTATTGGGTGAGCCTCGATTATTTACCGGTTTTTTTTGCACTCAACCCTTAGATCATGTCTCGTCGCGCTTTCTGAAACAAACCCGAGCTTTCAGACCACGGGCCGTGTGGCCTTGGACCGGCTTCATCATCATCACCGCGTGACAGCCAACAGTACATCGCGTCGAATCTCTCGACATTCGGCTATCGACCTCAGCGAACAAGTCCCCATGCCGCGCCCCTTGCTTAGGCGTCGACGATGTTTTCACCGTACAGCGTGAATAGTGACACCATCCTAAGGTTTCAGTTGCCCGTGGTTTTGCAAACCCCAAGCGCTCGCTAATTCGGAAATTCTGCTATTGCCTGATCAAAAAACTTCAACGATTTTTCGTACTCACCCAGGTGAGGCTTCCGAATCTTCGCTGTTATGCCAAGCGTTTGCTTGGCGGGAGTGGCCCCTTCTATCGTTGACTATTTTTTCTTCTCTTTAAGTAGTTCGTCGACTACAGATTGGGGCAAAACCGAAACATTCAATTTTGGTTTGGATCGAGATTTTTGCGCACCAGTTTTAATCGGCTTTCCTTGTGCGACAGAATCGAGAGCATTGTCGACAAAATCTTGGCTGACTTTTTCATCGGCATCTAGGCGGCCCCGCGACCAATCGGCTGGTCGTAAACTTGAGTTTACGGATCGATCAAATTCGTTCAATAGCTCGTCGGAGTTCATTTCGTCAATTTTCTTCTTTTTTGCTCCCATATTGATTCCTCTTTTTTCTCAAGCCTCTCGTTAGGCCGCGTATTTGTCGGACTTTGATTCGTGTGAACGAATTGGGGAGCGCATCCACAGGAGTGCGGCTGAAAAACATAAAGCAAAACCAATCAGTGCGCGGCGGTTTCTCAAGAATTTTACTAAGTTGGGATTGCAGTTCACCTTTGCTTTTCGGAGCTATTGGTTTGTGACTTTAATCAGGCGCGTAGTTGAACAATCCGATTTAAAAGAATACGAGTGCGTATTGCTCATTTTGATACAATTAAGTAATACTAAGTGTCAGAACTGGGCGCTTTTAAGTGTCGGCCAGCTATGCAGCGGTCTCAAGGATATCGAAGTCCTCGA
Source organism: Deltaproteobacteria bacterium (assembly GCA_017302795.1). Lineage (GTDB taxonomy): Bacteria > Bdellovibrionota > Bdellovibrionia > Bdellovibrionales > JAMPXM01. The sequence goes on from JAFLCB010000027.1 coordinate 11,247, forward strand.
TGATTTGTTTTGATTTGCGATAAAACGTGAACCGAATCCTTCAATTCGTCATGATTAAATTGCAAGACTTGGAATCTACTTGAGAAAACATCTGAATTTAACGAATGGTTCGACGACCAGACTGAAAAGATCAAAGGTCTTGTAAGGGCTAGGTTCAGTCGAATTGAGGTTGCCGCTCATTTCGGGGTTGTGAAATCGGTTGGCG
>JAFLCB010000028.1 GCA_017302795.1 Deltaproteobacteria bacterium
CTGCTTAGCCAGTTCGAGCGCTTCAATCTTGAACTCGGTCGTGTGTCGTTTGCGTTGCATCTATTTCCCCTTCGGACGTGTGGTTATACCACACTATTTGGTGTCCGGAAAATCGGGGGAGGATCAGACGATCAACGAAATGTGATGACGTGGTCCTTGGTAATACTCCAAGTTCATGGGAATCTCAGATTCCGAGTCCATTTGTATGGCGGTTGACGAGCACCCGAGTCTTGTTGAGTGGTTTCCGTCATTGTTAACATTCACCCGGTACTCTCCGTCTTTGTCGCGAAAGCTCATTACCGCGCCGTCGTCCGATAGTATTGCAAATTCATAGATTCCGGGCTTTTGATCGGGAGCGAGTTTTAGAATCGATTTGAATCGTAGTGCGAAGTTTTCGATCAAAGTGCTTCCATCGTCTGACTTCACGGCTTCGCCTGTTTCGCTTGCGAATCCGAGATCGAAAATGCGCGTCGGTACATTCAGCTGAGAAAAGAAAAGGCTGCGATCGGACTTCTGACCTTTTTCGATAACTTTACCGACCGAGGACTGTGCTGGGGTTCCTTTGTTCAGCCACCATAGATCGGCCTTAAGGCCCTGATTGGAACGTGGATCAGGTGTGTCGCCAAATGGATCACACACAGTTTTTGTGACGGGGTATTTGTTTACATCAAATGTTGAAAGCATTTGACCAGTGGTTGGATCGGCTTCCGTCGCTGGGAAAATTTCCGGTGCGATTTCGCTTTGACCCATATTTTGGGGTGTGCAAGCCACTGCCAACGAAGTCATCGCAGTTAAAAGTAAGACTCGGGTCTTTAGAGCTCGCATGAAGGCCTCCGTGTGCATTTAAAGATCATAAAGACATATTTGAAATTTCGGAGTTACCAAACCTTCGACAATTTCGACAGATTGTGATGGGAACGTCATAATCTTCAGTTCGGTATAGAAACTGATTGCTACATCGACGGTTTACGAAACATTCGAAACAAAGATCACAAATTCGAGTTTAGTTTTGAGACAGTAGAATCTCGTATTGAAGATTTGCTTGAATCGCGAAAGACGATTAAGTTTTTCGCATGTCAAAGATCGTCTATCGTGCCGCGACTGAAGAAGATGTCCCTCAGCTGGTCAATCTCAGAGTTCTTATGCAGTGTGAAGTGAATGGATTTGATCATTCCGCGGTCGAATCGGAGTTTTCGGACGAAGTGGAAATTTACTTTGCGCGAAGTCTACGTGATAAAACCTATTTTAGCGCCGTGGCCGACCTCGATGGCGAGCTGGTCGCTACAAATGGATTAGTTATTTATAGAAAACCGCCCTCGTTGACTGGTCCTAGTGGAATCGCCGGATACGTTACGAACGTCTACACAAAGCCGGGCTATCGAGGTCAGGGAATTGCCGGGAAATTGCTCGATATGTTGATTGAGTTTGCCAAGAATTCTAATGTCGCGAAACTTCACCTTGGCGCGACAAAGTCTGGCAAAAAGGTTTACGAAAAAGCCGGTTTTAAACCGGTAGAATTTGAAGCCTTAGAATTGCGAATGAAAACTAACTCGAGAAAGTAGACTCGAGCCTGCAATGCCTACGTTAGAACAGCAGGCAGGCTGAAAGGGAATTCCCAAGCTGGGTTTTTGAATATTAACCGTGTTTCAACTGGGCGCTTGTTTTGCCAAAGCGCCTCTCGGTTCTCGCGAACTGTTCGAGATGCCGGTCCAGATCATGGCAGCTAAAATCAGGCCACAGCTTTTCCTCAAAGTGAATTTCGGAACAAGCCGCTTGCCATAGGAAAAAGTTAGATAGTCGGGTTTCGCCGCCAGTGCGGACAATGAGGTCAGGATTCTTGGTAGTCCCAGTCAAAAGTGCTTTTTGCAGATCCGTCTCGGTCACATCGGACAAATCCGCTTTCTCATTTGAAAGGCGCCGCACCGCCTGAAGGATGTCGAACTGGCCAGAATAGTTCAGCGCGATCATGGCTTCCATGCCACTATTGTTAGCGGTCTCGCACTCGGAATTCTCGATTTCTTTTTTTACAGAGGTGGGAATTTCCTCTCGATCTCCAATGATACGAAGTTTAATTTCAAACTCACGGAAGAAATCAGACTTTTCCCTTAATGATTTCGCCATAAGCTGCATGAGCATGTTCACTTCGTTAGGCGGCCGTTGCCAGTTGTCCTTGGAAAATGCGAATAAACTTATAGTCGGTATGCCGATGTTTGCCGCATGACGAATAATATCGAATGTGACCTGTGCGCCGACGAGATGGCCTTTTGCGCGTAGCTGATTTCGCTGTGTGGCCCATCGGCCGTTTCCGTCCATGATAATTGCGAGATGCTGAACTGTGCTCATTTGATTCCTCCAGAACCAGGATCGCAAGGCAATGTGAAAAAACCGTGAATTGAATATGTGTTTTTAGGGAAAGTGGGACCGGTTCCAGATCTAAAGCTAGCGGCCGACGGGATTACTGAAAGTCAGCCCAGATTTCTTTGCTCTAGTCATATTGAGACAATTTTGTGTATCGAAATGCAATCGCTCAAGACTTATCGCCGGTTTGTCGATAGTCCCACAACTTGAAAGGTCATTATGATGAAGTTTCTCTGGCATTTATTATTCATTTTTTGTTTGGTCTCAACCTCTTCCTATTCGTTTTCAGCTCAAAGAATGGCTGAAATTATTAAGCAAAAGAATTGGGATAAGTGTGAGACAAATGAAAACTGTGGTTCTATCGGCGAACGTGATCAGTGCTCAGTGGTGCCTCTGGCATCCCGGTATTCAGCGGAAGCCTACGAAGAATTAAAGAAAGACTGGAAGCCGCGTTGCTTCGGTCCGGCTCGAAAATGCTTGCCAAAATGCAGTCAAAATAAATGCGTTTGTGTAGATGGAGGCAAGGCTCCAGACTGACTCTTCCTTTATCCGTTGAAGGTTGGCTATCCATTGCGGTTTGGCGTGCAAAGAAACTGGGTCCAGCCTGGCCTTACGACCAGCATAGTTCTAACCTTCGCCGATATTCACGTTTTTGCGAGGGGAAATCCAGTTTGATTCAGGTCCATTGGCACATTCAATAAAGTAGCGCGAGAAGCTCTTAATTGTCTTACGCGACCTATGTAAAGTTTGGGTAAGCGTGGGGAAGCGATGTTTAAGACTTTAATAGTTTCTATTTTCTTATTTTGGACTTTTGCGGCAGGTGCGCAATCACAAAATGAAATCACTTACAAAGATCAGCTCGGAGACTCATGGCACCGATGGGTGATCGTCGAGAGTCAAGAAAACCAAGATCTCCTACTTGTTGTCGAAGTCCCCGTTAGAGCTATGGATGACGCGTCGACGTCGCAGGTCGTTGTGGAGCGAAAGCTTTTCTCTCGATTGAATCGATCAGAACTAACCGAAAGAGCTCGCTACTTTTCAGAACTAAAAGATCTGGAGCACCGAGATATCAGTTTCTACAAGAACAGAAAAAGTCTTCAAACTAAATCGGCAAAACCTCTTTGGAATGTAAGCAAATCGAATTGGACATTGCAGGATGAGAAGGATTTTTCCACTTGGTACTCGGCGAACGTTAAAGAAGATTACTTTTTAGGCGAAGGGATACCGTTTGATTGTGCCGACTTCGCACTTCTTTTGCGTTGGGCCTACGCGCATGATCACGGACTGCCGGTGGCCAATTCGCTCTCAGGATCAGGAAAAGTTTTTGGTCACTTTAGCGGCCGCAAAGACTGGGATAATCTACCGACGAACTCTAGCTGGAGAAAGAACGAGCGTTTCAAAGCAGCTGTTCGATATTTGCTTTCGTCGACCTACACCAAGTCTGTTTTAAATGACCTCTATCCCGTGCAACTTGATCGCGATTTTATTTCGCCGGGCACGGTACACTTAAATATTAGTCCTGGAAATCACCATGCTCAAGTTATCAACCAGGTTGGGGTTCAGAAGTATTGTGAACCAAGCGAATGCGTAACAGTTCTCTATGGAAATCTGCCGGCCCGTGAAGTTGCCTTTTTAGACGTGCCGCGGTTTTACAATTTAAAACGTGGCGAAGGCGGTTTTTTAAGGTGGCGATGGCCAGAGTTCGTAGGTGGAAAGTGGACGCTTAAGCATGGCCGTCAGATGGCCGGATTTTCATTGGAACAATTTGAATTTCCAGATCTTGATCGACAGGAGTTTGAAGACTTTCTTATCAAGAAGCTCGGACTTTTCATCGCTCCTGTAGATCGTGCACGATCAATGGCGTATGCAATGGTAGGATCGCTTTATTACCGAATCGACACGACGCTGCTCGGCTACCTTAATTGCAATCTTCAGTACTGTGATCCGAAAGGTACGATGTATGACGATCTATCCACGCCAAGTAAAGATCGTCGGTTCCGAGAGAGACGCGACGAATTCTTGGCTCTGGTTGCCGAAATTCCCGCGTCGGATCCAAACCTGATAAATTTGATAGACGAGCTAAAATATCCGCTTTTTTACGGCGGCAAATATTTGGTGTACAACTATTTGTTTAACGTAGATGGGATATCGGACGTGATGTCGTCAGACCCATCGGTTTCGTTTCTAAAACGGTGGGGAATTCCCGAAGATTCAAATACGTTCGTGAGCTTTGCTTCGCAGCTGTTTTCGAGTATCTGGTGGATGCGATACCAATTAGTTGCGCAAGCGCTGGCGGCGTGTCGCCCTGACCAAACGCCCCTTCGCTGCAATCCTAATTCTGCCGAGATCAAACAACTAGCGACCCATCGTCTTGATAAAGGTCTGACGCTTTTTAAACGAGAGCTCGATCAACACTCATTGGCTGCGGACCAGTCGGTTCTTGGGCCAGCAAGAGAGCTTTCGAAAAAGTCGCCCACAACGGAGCACTGTCCTTGGGGCCCCGATGGATACTGCACCAATTTCGATTACTTGTTCGATGGAAAAACATATATCGATGACCTGTCATCGGAACCCACAGATATCGCCAGACGCCGCTATGGTTTCAAATGATTCTTCGGGCGATGGCAAGTCGCGAAATGCCTTCCATTTGTTGATCATGCGGAGGCGGCGTTTGTGCCGAACGCTGCCGAGACCTGTTTAAATAATCATTTTTGGGGCACGAGCTAAACATAGCTAGGTGGATTGATCAATGGATACTCACCGACTGAAAAGTGACCTTTATTCCAACTTAAAAGGGCTTTTATAGATGGAACCTGTGCTACCGTCGGAGTAAGTGAAACAACTACGACACGCGGCTAGGCAACCACAAATCGCTTTATTAGGATTGTTAGTACTTAGTCTCGCGCTTTGGCCACGTCTGGCCGGAGCCACTGATGTACCGAATCCGACCATCAAGCCTGAAAAAAGCGAACTTTCCAAGCGTGGCATCAGTGAAGGCCAAAGTTTCGGAATCGCCATCGAAAATGATTCGAAAAATATCGGTGGGCCGGGTTCTGACCAAGCTTACTCGAATGGCGTTCACTTCGCTTATGTCTATGCGCGAAATAAGGTTCCGAAATGGGCACCAAAATCGTTTCGCGAAAGCGAGTTTTTTAAGGGCGAGCTGACGGATTCAACCGCAAATTTTGGCATTTCTATAAATCATCAGATATTTACTCCCGAAAATATTCTCGCCGTCGGTTTGCAAACAAACGATCGGCCTTACGTCGCATGGTTAAACGCCTCGTTTTCGGTAGTCCTTAAAAATCAGAAAAGATCGCAGAGCATCGAACTGAGCCTTGGAACCATCGGTCCAGCTGCCAATGGAGAATCTGTTCAAAATAGCTTTCATCGTTGGATCGGAACTGAAAAAGCGGAGGGCTGGGGGAATCAGCTCAAAGACGAACCGACCGTGCAGATTAATTATCAACAACGCCTTAGCTTTCTTGAAAGCCGAAGCCGCAGCGGCGCCTACTTTGATTTAATCCCGATGTTCGGAGGCGGTCTCGGTAACGTGATCATTGGGCTTCATTCAGGTCTGTTAGCAAGAATAGGTTACAATTTGCCAGACGATGTCGGACCGTCGCGACCTTCAGGCGGTGACACGGAAAGTTTTGTCGCTCCGATGACCACGTTTGAAAGCCGATCGAGCTACTATTTTTTTGCTGGCATTCGAGGAAACGCTGTCGCGCGAAATATTTTTTTGGACGGTAACACTTTTCAAGAAAGTCATCGGGTTACAAAGTTCCCGTTCAATTTTGAAACCGAGGTTGGACTTTCGGCACAAGTAAGACCAGTCAATGTCACGTGGCGCTTTGTCGTTCGCTCGCCTGAATTTGAACAGGATAAGGGCTTTCATAGCTTCGCGTCCGTGGGATTAAGTATTTCGACAGACTAGTATTTAACTAAACGTTTCTTACTTTAATGACAGTGATGCCTGTTTCGGTCGGCGGTGGTTCCGGGTCGGATTTGTTTTGACGATCAAACTCTTCCTCGCTCATATGAAAAAAGAAAATATCTTTCTGTTGTTCCTTGTTTCGCAGCTGAATTCTACGTCGTCGCTCCGCCAGCGGTACTTCTAAGTGAAAAATTTCGATCCTAGAATCACTGGATTTTGCAATCTGCTTCAACCATGGCCGAGTTGAAATTCCTCCGCCAAAATCAAAGACAACAGATCCGCCTTCCCTTAGCGCTGAGATCGCCTCGGTAGACATCAATTCGAGCGCGCGCTGAAAATGGGTCATATAGTCTTCGTATGTTTTAATTGGCTGATTAAAATCTTTGATGGTTTTATCCAGCGAGAAAAACACCGCACCCTTTTCTTTTGCGACCTTCAGGGCGAAAGTCGTCTTGCCTGAACCGTTTCCGCCAGTAAGTGCATAAATAGTGCGTTCTATTTTAGTTTTCATATTTGTAGCTCTTGGATTACATTAGAACGATGCCATTGCAATTTAAAATTCAGCTGGCCAGATCAGTGAATCTAGAAGCGGTCGCTAGTATCATTCGCCAAACTTCAAAATGGCTGAAATCAAAGGGTATTCTGCAATGGAATGAAGACTTCCAGGCTTCGAGATTAGAGGATGAATTTTTTAATGACGAGCTTTTCGTAGTTCTCGATCAATCAGTCAGTGGCTGTTTCTCGAGAATTTGCGGGCCGTAAATTGGGTGCTGGTATTATTGAGTGGGCCAAAGAATTCGCTCAAGAACGAGATTTCGCTCTCCTTCGATTGGAGTGCGATAAATCAAATCCCTACCTGCCTGGTTTTTATCGTGACTGTGGTTTCGACTATATTGGAGAGATCTTTCATTCTCCGTGGCAAATGACCTTCTCGTTGTTTGAAATGAAATTGAGGGCAGCCACCAGTTCTTGACACTGTGGCTCCCATGCGGCCTTCAGTAGAAGCACGCTTCGAATGTATGTTGAACAAAATTCAGAAGTGCCAATAGTTTTGATAGAGTGACTTAAACGGTCATTTGTACCAGTTAAATTATCGACATTACCACGACATCAATCCTGCCTTTGTTTTATCAACCAGTCAGATGGCCCCTTATCTGCACAGGCGAGGTGTAAATGAAGATGAATTCTGAATTGCCGAATACCGTAGAAATGTTCCATGCCAAAACAATTGGATTTCTGAACCTATCGGTGTTCGGTTTGCTTTGCTTTTTCGTCTTTTTTGGCTGGTCGGATGAAGCGTCAGCCGAGATGGTCATAGACTCGTGTGAAAAATCATTTCGCTTTTCCAGGCACGAATCGTCAGTAAAATCGTTTGGTTCCGCAAGCAGCGGCTATGATGGCCAGCCCGCAATCTTTCAGGTGATGGTCCGTCGCTTTGAGGGCGGGCTAGACGGAATAACTTCACAGTTGCCAGCCATTGGTAAGTTCTCGGATGTGCTTCTGTTATCTGGATTGCATCCTCAGACGGTTGGATCCATGCCCAATGGAAATAACGGGACGACGCATAACTATTTTGGTTATTGGCCGTCCGATCATGGCTCGATTAACCCGGCTTTCGGAACCTTAGCGAGCCTTCGTGCACTTGTCGATCGTGCGAAACAGCATGGAATTCGTGTGACGGTCGATGCTGTTCCAGCTCACTTTGGTTACGAAGGAGCGGACACGGTCTATAGCTTTAGTGGAAAGAACTATCCAAAGCTCAGTGATTTACCATCGGAAGCATTCAGATCCAGTGATGAAGTTCAAGGACGTGATTGGTCAGACCTCAGCTCGGCAAATAGTCCAGATGAGATATTGCGGCTTTGGGATAAGGTTTTTGCTACAAAACGCTTGTTCGGGTTGCCTGGGTTTAATCATCGCAACGAACTGGCTCGCGAGTATTTAATTAATTCTTACAAGAACTTTATTGATGTGGGAGTTACAGGATTTCGCATCGATGCTGCACTTTATGTAGATCGATATTTTCTATCGGATTTCATAAATCAACTCAGCGCTTATTCTAATTCAAAAGGAAGAAGTCTTCATTTCTACGTCGAACTTCTAGTTCATCACGATGTTGCGCTCAAGGTCATTGCGGAAGACGTCCTAAGTCGTGTGCAAAATAAAGAGGAAGTTTTTTATCTCGATTTTCCCTTGATGGATGAATTGCGGAGGGCCATTGATCCAGGAGCATACAAATTGGAATGGCTAAAGGGATTCTACGAGTATCGCCAGAAGATAAAAGTCGACCGGCTCCAACTTATCCCCACGCTGGTCAACCATGACTTTGGATATCCATTCAATGCCCCCAGTAGAGAGTCTACACTTTATGCGATTTACAGCTTTCTCGATGGCCGCAGCGCTTTAATTCTCGGCGGAACCGAAAACACGAGCGCCTTCAAATCGACTGAATCTGTTTTAAGTTCAGTGGATGGAAATGGCGCGATGGGGATTTTAAATTCAAGACTGGCAAACTATCTAAAACATTTTCAGGGAAACAAAGTAGGCAATTCAAGTCCTAGCCCTGCGCGCATCGAAACAGTTGATGGCAACAGCAGAAGAATTGTAATGAGCCGAAGACACGGTACAAAATCGCTCTTGCTGTTTGCCGGTGTGGATGCGCCCGGGATCTTTAGTTACTCGGTCCGGCATGGGGCGCGGTTCAACAAGATTTTGAGTTCACCAAACGCACAGACGAGCGTTGGTGAAGCGAAAAATGATGGTAATATCACGATAAGTTTCGGGGACGCAGATTTTATTTTGTTCGAGGTGGACCATGGCTCTTTGTAGAATATCACTCTCTTTTGTGTTCTCGTTCTTCGTTTTTAATTCAGTTGTAAAAGCGCAGGATGCAATCCAGGATTTTAACGTCATCATGGACATTCCGGTTTTGGCGGCCGATGGAAGTCGCATGACGGTTGAGTTTGGAAAAACAAGTTTTGAGAATCTTCCAGAGAGTATCATCGGGAAGATTCCGGATGGCCGAAATGTACTTCCGTCGAATCAGGAAAAAGCCGTTTTTCATCTTCTTGTGCCAAAAGAAATGAAGGAGGCTGATCGAAAACAGTTTGTCGAGAGGCTTGTTCAGTCGTTTGGACAATCAGATAACGATAAATTAGAAGTCAAAATCCGCGAAGTTGACGTGGTTAAAATCGAGAAGGAACAAACGGCGGCCATCGGCAAAATTTCAGAGCGGGCACTTGAGATGGGCATCCCCAAAGAAGACGTTTTAAGAGATGCCAGTGCGCTGAAAAGCAAATTAAGTCAGCATGTTTCGTTGATTCGAAAATGGGGCCATGAATTTATCGCGTTCACGCGGCGTCTTAGCGACTACCGCCGCTGGCCATTAGAAAGCAAGTACATGCTATTTGGCGCACTTCTCGGTGGCGGAAAGTCCATTGGCAGTGTCGGCTTTTGGCTTGGCACGACGGGGGTTAATCCGCTCGGGATTGCGCAGGCGCTGATGTCTGTTACTTTGGACGTAGTTTTCTCGGTTTGGGGTCAGAGAATAGAAAGCTGGAAGGGTCGCCATACAATTCCAGAGCCCAAAAATTCCGTGGTGAAGAAAGTAACGAATCCTGTTCGTCTGCTTTACAACGAAAATACTTTTTTAAAAGCTTTTTTGGTGAATAATCTTATTGGAGTTTCCGCGGGCGGGTACTTCCGCTGGCTTAGCTGGTGGGCCGATACATCGGGTAAGATTCAGCCGCCCTGGTCGATGGATTTCGTGAACAACATGGCTGCTGGAATTACCATTGGTGGCGTTGCTGGAGCGGCAGGGGCGCAAGGAAACCGGACTCTTCGAAGAAAAGGGTATTACGGATCCGGAACTGAAAACCTAGTTAATCAAACCTTTGGGCTGTCAATGATGATTGGCGGTTTTCTAAACGGCCGAGGAAATTCGGAGCTATTTATGGCCTACCTTTGGACCGAAGCTGTTGCGAAGTCAGTTTTATATGGGGCATCCAAAATGCTACCAAACCGTGCGCCGAGAGTTTTTGTTTTTCATCCAGAAATCTCAGCTGCTCAGATTGAGGACTTTAAATTTCGATTCGGAATCTATGATGCAGAAAAGGCTGACCCAAAAAACTTTCCGGCCCTGTACAACGAACGCTCGAGTTCCAAAAACTGGACGGACAGAGCGCGAAGTTTTATGTCTAAAACAGGATCGTGTGAAAGCTCGTTTGTTTCCGTGCAGTAGAGTCACTTTAATGGCGGACCAAACTTGGTTCAGCCAGGCCTAGTTTTCTTGTTGGCGCGACGATCGAGAATCTCATTTTGATACGATTAAAACAATGCTCGGTTAAAGCCCGCTAACTTGGATTAGGTAGGAATTGCGTTTACAGGACCCGGACTCAAGTCTGTTGAAGGATTGAGTCATGGACTCTCTCGTTCGAGAATTTTGTTACCACACTTAATTCTTAACGATGAAAGAAGAGTCCG
>JAFLCB010000029.1 GCA_017302795.1 Deltaproteobacteria bacterium
TTACAAAGTCAGATTACGATCTCTTCACAGCGAAACTTACTTCACCTCTGACAACCAAAGGTGATTTGCTGTCGCGCGATGGCTCAACTCATGTTCGTCTGCCCGCAGGCACCGACGGTCATGTGCTTCGCGCGAATTCCGCAACAGACAGCGGCCTCGAATGGTCAGCCGGTAGCGCTGGCACTGTGACCAATGTCACAAGTGCGAATTCTTATTTGTCGGTTGCAACCGGTTCGACGACTCCAGCGATCACGGCCAACGTTGGCACAGCGGCCAACACACTCGCAGCCGGAGATGATTCGCGCATCACCGGTGCCCTGCAAACCACAGCTTACGCTGCAGATGTTGCGGACGCTGCTGGTTGCACGGCTGCACAAATGCCTTACTGGAGTTCGGTTGGTGATCGCTGGATGTGCGCTGCGATCAGTGGGTTGCCAGCTTCCGCCATTTCCACAGGTACGGTTGCAGCCGCGCGCCTAGGAAGCGGCACGGCTGACGGAACAACGTTCCTTCGCGGTGACGGAACATGGGCGGCACCCGCAGGAACATCACAATGGACCACCACGGGCTCTGACATTTACTACAACACGGGAAAAGTCGGTATAGGGACCACAAGTCCGACAGAACTATTGCACTTGCGAAATGATTCAGCCAGCCAAACCTACCTTAAAGTTGAGAACTCCTTTGCCTCGGGTGGATCGGCCAGCGCCAGAATTGGGGTGAAGACAAACGCCGCTGGTGATGCTTATTTTGGCGGTTGGGTAACAACTGCCGCAGCCCCTTACGGGGGCAACTATGGAATTATTGTAAATGGTGGAAATAATAGCCTATTGCTTGGAACATCTAATCAGGCAAGAGTCCTGATTGATAATTCAGGCAATGTTGGTATCGGGACAACGACGCCATCTTCAAAACTAGAAGTTGCAACTTCACTTACTGCGGCATCTGGTACGGATTATGGTGTTAAAATTCTTCCAACAGTAAATGCATCTGGCACCGCTGGTTATACAGGCCTACTATTGAATGTCGCTCAAACAGCAACTGGTTCTGGCACCAAAAGATTAATGGATTTACAAGTGGGGGGATTTTCGCTTTTTAGTATTGGAAATACCGGAACTGCCACAATGACTTCGACTTCTACTGCTGCTGACTTCCTAGTATTCAACAATCATCAGGGGTCTAGCAAAGCCATAAACTTTTCAAGCGGACAAATTCCAGGCGCTGGTTCGCTTTTATACTACAGAACCACATCTGATCCACAATCTGGAATAATGGGTAATTTGATAGACATTCAGCCTATAAGGTTTGCTAGTTCAGCAAGAACTGATACTGATACTGGAAATTATCTACGAATCGCCAGAGCCAATACTGTCAACAATGCTGTTGGATCTTTGACGGTCACTGGCCATCTTGCCAGCCTTTCATCAAACTGTACGCAAACTTCTGGTACATGCACTGACTCAAGTTCAATTCTTTCTTTAACCCAGTCCTATCCAAATGCGACAGGCGCCGTTTTGACGGTTACTAATTCTGGCACAGGTAGCGCCGCCACATTCACGGGTGGCAACGTCGGCGTCGGTACGACGAGTCCAACTGCACGATTGCATGTCACCGGTGCGAATTCCACATCGGGATTAGCACCATCCGCATTCTCAGTTACAGGTGGAACCTCGACTGTTGCGGCAGGCGGTGCCGTAGGTATTAGTGCCGGAGGTGGTGAAGGCGGAGGCAGTGTCTCAATCAGTGCTGGCGGAGACATCGTGGCCGGGGGCGGAGGCAGCGGCGGATCGCTGGGACTTAGTGGTGCCGGTGCTGTTGGCCAACCAGGGGCTGTCAATTTAACAGCAGGCCTAGGAGGAAACGGTTATGGGAACGGCGGAACTTTGAGTATGCCAAGCGCAGGCACTGCGAACGGAGGCGACGTTTCAATCTTGGCAGGGCAAGGGAATTCAACGAATAGCAACGGTGGAAGCGTTTTCATCTCTGGGGGCGCACGAGCTGGAGCCGGCACAGAGGGCAACACTATTCTTGGGCATAACGGCACTTCTGCAATCGGCAACGTCGGCATAGGTAACACGGCTCCCGGAAGACTGCTTCATGTGGGAAGCGCTTCTGTCGGTACTGGTCTCGCCGTCGCAAACTTTCAAAACGTCGATGGAACTTGCACGATCACTCCGGCGTCTTCTGGCTCTGGTATCGCTTGTTCTTCAGATGAACGACTCAAAGAAAACTTCCAAGACGTGACTGGTTCTTTTGCGCTTGATCGTATTTTGCAACTGCAGGCTGTGACGTACAATTTCAAAACTTCTTCAACTGATAACCGTCGAACTGGTTACAAAGCCCAAGAAGTTCAAAAGGTTGCTCCTGAGTTTGTCCGCGAAAATGATGATGGCTTGTTGCAAGTTTACTATGATGCGTTCATCCCATGGATTACAGAGGCCATCAAATCGCTCCATAGCCGCATTAAAGACGTCGAAAACCATCAGGTAATCCAAGATCGTCAGATAGCTTCAAAGGCCGACAATACTGAACTGGACCGGCTTAAGTCTGACAACGCAGCCAAAGATAAAAAAATAAATCATCTTGAACAGGAAAATGCTGCAATCAAAGCTCGCCTAGAGAAAATCGAGAAAGCCCTCAATTCAAGATAAAGAGGGCAAAGTAAAGAGGCGCAACGACACGACCTAAGTCTAAAATCGAATTTAAATTTAGAATACTTAATTTCAGACGTGAACGTACCGATATGAGACCGTGGATGATTTCACCGTTTCTAAAGCAACAAACTCGACAGCCTCAAGAGGGCAGCCGCACAAGAAGCGCAATCGGATGTTGATTGCGATTGTGTGTTTGGTGGCAGCTTTGGTGTTGGTAGAGATTTTTTTAGGGTTTAAAAATACCACTCTCAAATTACCTTTGATTTCCGAACCCACTGGAGTCGCAAAGATCATGTCGATCAGTGGTGATGGCCGCTATCAACCATCCGAGGAACAAAACTGGTATGAGGCAAAGGCTGCAAGCGATGTATTTCAAGGAGACGCCGTTTATTCCGGAAAGTCTACTGACATCGAAGTCCAGATGAAGTCAGGCGGGCAACTAGCTTTAGGAGAAGAAACGTTAGTCATTTTTGATTCGATTGATGGTGTCACTATTCCAGATCTAGCGCGCGGAAATATAAGACTTCGGATTTCGGGCGAGCTAAAGATTTCTGTCTCAGGCGAGATCTCGCAGATTTCTGCCGGAGCCGGCGGCGAATCGGAAGTTCTTCTTTCGGTCGACAGTTCGAGCAAGGGTCAAATTCAGGTTCTAAGTGGACGGCCTAAAATCAAAGCCCCCAAGCAAGTCGCAAAGTTTGTCGACGCAGGATCAAAGATCGAGTTCGACGCAAAAGAATTTCGAAGGTCTACTGGCAAACAGATTGCACTTCCAAAAGATGTGACACCGCTTCCTCAGCGAGTACCAGAGAAGCAGATCGCAGAGGTACCTGCTTTACCCATCCCCGAACCAACGCCTCCACCGAGGCCTGTTTTCGAAAAACCTGTTCCAGCTGAATCGCAAACGCTTCTCGCATATACACTGACGAAGTCCGACCTTTACGAATCATTGAAAGGCCCGCGGCTTAAACGCAAAAATCGCTTGAAAGCGATCGAGTCACCCGGCGTTCTCCGCTGGACAGGCGGTAACGGCACGAAGACTTACATTCAAGTCACTAGCGCCGAGAAAAATGGAACGCCTGATTTCGAAGCCTCTTGGTTGAGCGAAGTCGCGACGGGGCAGGATTTTTTGGTTTCGAAATGGCAAACAAGAAAAAATTCGTGGCGTGTTTCAATGGATGGTCAGAACTGGTCATCGCCAGCCACAGTGAATGTTGCGGTCAGATTTTCAACAGGTCGGGAGCCGACGTTGATCATAGAGAAGTCGGAAGTACGTTTGCCAAACGCAGTAACTCATATGCGCCTGGGCGATAGCTCAGGCAGAAAAATGTCGGGTTGGATTATTGAAGGAGGGCGAGATAGCACTTTCAAGAAATCTATTTCCGTCTGGGCAACTGAACCGAAGCTGATCGTCCCGTTAAAAAGTTTAGGAACCTACTTCTTTCGAGTGCGCTCGGTCGACGAGTTAGGTGAGATTTCCGCAAATTCCGAAATCCAAAAGGTTTTAGTTTTGAAAGAAAAGCCGAAGCCGGTGCCATTGAGAATCGCGAAAAAGCCCCCAGTCGAGGAACCCATCCGAAAAATTGCGACAAAAGAAGTTCCTTTGGAAAAGGCACCTGCGACTTCTGTTGCGGAAGTTTCTCTACCGAAGGCTGTTCGACCATTTAGACGAGCAGGACCGTGGTCTGTGTCTCTTCTCGGCGGCGTCGGTGCTGTAGTATCTGGCGTGCAAATTGAGGCTGGACTCACTCCGCCAGTTTTGCAGGTGCTGGGTTTAGGTGCCGAATATTTTGATGGTCGCTATGATTTAAAGGCCGATTTTAGAAGCAGAATCGGAGTTACAGGCGGTTCCGGCTCGGCTCCCTCTGTTTCGCGATTCAGTTTAACAAGTGGCTACTGGTGGAATCTAGGCTGGAGGCCATTTCGAATGCCGGTACGAGTGGGTTTGATGCTGGGTTACGAAAATTATCAAAACCTGGAATCAACGGAGTTCACACCGTTTTACGAAGTCGCGAAATCAGGGTTTGGGCTAAACTTTGGTGTTACCGATCGACTTCAAACAGGCGGAACTGTCCTATATGGGAAATGGTTAAACTCGAACTCACTGACACAAATCGACGGCTACGTGGCCTACAGCTTTTTAGAAAATCTCAATTTGGGAATTGGCTACCGGGTTGGTTTGTTCGAAGCCGGTACGACCACGTCCAGTCCCTCGACCCTTCCTTATCGCGAAGCAACAGGCGAGGCCTATTCGCAGCTGAAGTTTTCATTTTAATTAAGTGCGGACTAGCCTTATGGACGACTTACCAACGGACGAT
Organism: Deltaproteobacteria bacterium; assembly: GCA_017302795.1. Classification (GTDB taxonomy): domain Bacteria; phylum Bdellovibrionota; class Bdellovibrionia; order Bdellovibrionales; family JAMPXM01. The sequence continues at coordinate 4,970 of JAFLCB010000029.1, forward strand.
AAGATGTTGTGGAGTCGTCACAGCGAACATTGCCAGAGGGATTCAAAATTTCTACCTATACCGTTCGCCGCAAACTCGGCAGCGGAGGTATGGGCGACGTCTATCTGTGTGACGATCAAGCTTTGGGTCGGCAAGTCGCGGTTAAAGTCATGCATGCGATGGAATCCGACGACCCGGTTGCAGTCAGTCGCTTTATTCAAGAAGGAAAAGCGCTAGCGAAACTCACTCATCCAAACATCGTTTCAATCTTTGGGCTTGGCGAGGAAAACGGCTTGCTTTACATCGCGATGGAACATGTCCACGGGCAGTCGCTGTTTCAGCATTCCCGAAACCGCAAGCTCAGTATCACCGAAATGGTTAATGTCTTTTGTGATATTGCCTATGGATTAGATCACGCTCATTCAGCAGGAATCGTTCACCGAGATATAAAGCCAGCAAACATTCTCGTCGATAGTTTTGGTCGCGGGAAAATTATTGATTTTGGGATCGCGAAAGCGGTGGGTGGAAATGCTATCGGACCAGAGGGTGTAAAAACCAAAACTGGCGTCGTGATCGGAACCTTAAATTATATAGCACCAGAGCTTTTTCGGGGCGATCCACCTAGTCCGTTGTCTGACATTTACGCTTTAGGTCTTTGTTTTTTTGAGATGCTGACTGGGCGCACGCCATTTAAGGGAGAGACTCAGTTTTCAACCATGGAAAAGATTCGCTCAGGGGATCTGGAGCTGCCGGAGAATCTTCGACTGTTGTTGCCTGAGGAGTTTTGGAAAATACTTTATCAGATGATCGCAGCTGAACCAACGGAGCGCATAGCAACGGCATCAGCCGCCGCCAATCGTTTAAAAGCGATTAAACTAAGTGAACTTCCGAAAGCGTGGTCTGTCCCACTCGCGACCGTGAAGTTTGATAACCTTGTTGCACTTCAATCTCGTTTAGAAGAAGTGGGAATCGATCAAGCGGAGTGGCAATTTGTTTTGTCCTCGGCGCTCAAGCGCCAAAGCGATCGACCACGAACAGCTCCAATTGCGATCGAAGCGGGTGGGAGCACCGTGGGCAGCTATGAGGATAATGGCGAAAGCACGTCATTGATTGAAACCACGGGAATCCTCTTGAAGATAGACACGTTAGAAGACGCTATTCAGGAGTACAGGTCCGATCTCGAGAAGCTGCTCACAAGCTTTCGTTCGACACGTCTTGATGAGCTTACGCCTCCTCCGGTGTTCGACGAAAAGAACTCTGCTTCGACCTCTAACTTTCAAACTGTGACATCTGCGCCCCAAAGCGTTCGTGAGGCGCCACAAACGGCCAACCATCCGATGAATGTTGAGGAAGCGAGCTCCGGTTACTTAAAATGGGTGGCGCTCGCCGTAGTCGCCGCGATAAGTTTTGTCGGGTTCTCGCAATATCGGCGATGGGAAAAAGATCAGGCGACAAAGCTTGCATTGATAGAAGCCCAAAAAGCTCTCGCCGAGAAAGCCGCAAAATTGAATGCTCAGCGCGGTCAAAAAGTTTTAGCCCCAGTTGCGAAGGGTTTTGCCATGGTCGTAGAGCCAAGTTCGGACCCTTGGCCGCCGATTCCATGGCAGCGAGAAGTGATTGGCAGTGAAAGGGATTGGCTGTGGACCCTTAAATCCCCCAATGGCGAAATTTCCAAACTCGCAGAAACCCGAACTCTCATTGCGGAAGAGGACGGACTTTTAAAATTTCAAGTCAAGTCGGCTGCTTCGCAGTCGGTTTCTGGAGAAGCGTTTGAGTGGTATCAGCCGGGCTTCCTAGCAATTCCGCGTCGAGCTACTGGCAGTACCGTTTTTGGAGGTTTGGGTGGAACTGTCATCGGACAACCGGAACTGATCTTTCCCCTTCGCAAGGGAAAAGAAGTTCATTTCGAATTCACACTCAATCAAGAGGACAACAAAGGTTTTCCCACTTTTTTGAAGTTTGGAGCAAGTCTGAAGGCTCGTGGTTCCTGTGTGGTTGGGGACAAGACAAACGTTCAGAGCGACGGCCACGGATTCGTCAAAACCACATGCACCTTTAAAACTGACGCGTCGCTTGAGGTTTCATTGGCGATCACATGGGATGAAGGTCATCGAAAATTTATCAAACAAGAGTACCGATTGATCAATACCGCAAATGATCGGTACGACGTCACAACACTTGTCGGAACAGAGTCACTGTCGGGTTCAAACGTACGGAACCCGACGTCAAATTAGACCAGTTTCTCTGGGCAACTTTAAAGGTTAATTTTTTTGGGGCGCGAGCGGCTCACCGATCAGAGTTGAAAGTTCTGCACCTGTACAGCGTCTGGCTTTTAGTTCGCGAAGGACTTGATAAAGAAATCCTTCAAATGTCGTGGGAGAACTGGGCGTGCATCGACCAGTGGGTCCTCCTGATCTGTCGACAACATCCCAGGGGACTTGAATTGCGCGACCAGCTAAAACTTTTCTGCCTTCGGTAGAAAGATCAATCTCAAACCCGCGGATCGTATTGGAGTCGCTAGTAGAATCCTTCTGACGATTCTGGGGCCCGATATGAAAAAAAAGACTAATTTTTTTTTGACCTTTTGCAGCTCGCTCGATTGCGGATTGAGGCACTGTACACCCATAGTAGCGTCCACCTGCGCCAATGCCGGCAACGGTGTTGCCGCCGACTTTATGCCTAAGGATTGCTAGCGTTTGAGTATTGGGATCTTTAAAGCCATAGCCGTTCACAACAGCAACGTCGTAACAGGCCGGATTTGCGAATCCTACCTCTGTGATTAGAAATAGCGAAAGGGCGGTGAGGCTGAGAAAAAGTTTTTGAGCAGAACGGTCCATAACTATATTTAACCTCGATCGTAGTCCGGTATTCCAGTTGTTTGTTCCTGCCGACAAAAGTCCAGGCGGACAGACTGGGTTTTGGCCAAGAGGTCTTGTTCCCAAAAAAATCAAAACATCATCTTGCTCGCTTTTGGCGACTGGTTACCATTTGCGTACGTCTTTTTATTAATAGAGGAGAATCCGTGAAAAAAGTTTTGTTAATGATCGCCTTGATCGCTGTTGGCTCGACTGCATCTGCTTTAACTTTGAAAGAGAAAAAGCAAGTTAAAGAGTGGAATGACTATTTGGCTGACGCGAGTTCTAGCTACGTAAAAACTGCGAAAGACAAATGTGGTTATGAAATTCCCGTTACGATGGAAGACAAATTTGCAACTCCTTTCATGGCGGCAAACGCAAATGCGGCTTCTTACTGTGATGAAGCGCGCGCCCGTATCTCTTCGATGTGTGAAGATGCAACAAGCAAAGAAGCCATCAAAGTGAAAATCAAAAAAATTCATTGCGTTCTCGCGAAAAAAGAAGATGAGGCTTCGTTCAAAATCGCTAGCGGCACACTGACGTTTACTGTCGGTGTTAAAGCGAGCAACCTCAGCGACAAAGTAAAAGATTATCTCGAGAACAATCTTTAATTTTAAAGACTGAGGCTTCAATGAAAACTGCAGGTTTGATCGTTTTGGTATTATTCGCGTTAGGTATCTCTCAAGCTAACGCCCTTAGGGTCAAGGAAGAGCAAGTAATTTTGGACGAACTTCAGGACTATGAGCTCTGTCAAAAACGAGACTACACCGGAGACTGGTGCCACGACGCTTTAAAGCGCTGGGTAAAAGAGCATCCTGAGGATGCGTTCACGGCCGGAAAAATGACTCGTAAGGCGATGAACCACTGGGCTGCGATCCCTTTTTTCCATCAAGCGTTTGAGGCAAACAAAGGTGATTGCAAAGATTCCGACGTCAAACTTGCGGTTTATTCAGCTTTAGAGTTGCCATCCGGAAGCTATGCGGATTTGGTAAAGCAGGCTAAAAAGATTGGCGTTGAGACTTGCATCAACGAAACCAAAACCGATCTCGTAGCCAAGGCAAGTGTAGGAAGTTATCTGTTCACAAACGTCTGCCGTGACCTGTCGGCAAAAGGCCTGTTGACTGGACTGAAAAAGAAAAAATGCGAGGAAGTGAAATGAAAAATTTCATTTTGGCGACGTTTTTATTTCTGTTTTCTGGTTTAGCGGTCGGTGAGGCAGCTGCGGGGGTTGAAGGTTATTCTGGGCTCTCTTCAGAAAAGCTTTTTATTGAATCAGCTTCAAAACTGGGAAAGGAAACGTTCCTCGTAAAGTTTGAAGGGATTGAATCCGATTGGTCCGGTAAGGTGATAAAAACGACCCGCGAGAAAACGTCTCGTGGAGATCGATTCGGGTTTGAATATGATCTTGAGTTAAGTTCAGGCATCCAGAAGCGTCATTACAACATTCTTGTCGAAGCCGGGAAGACTATGAAAAATGGTTCACTTGTTCGGCAAATGGATTTGTACACGCCTGGCTCAAAAGACCCACTCAAATTGACTGGATTAGGTAGGAATTGCGTTTACAGGACCCGGACTCAAGTCTGTTGAAGGATTGAGTCATGGACTCTCTCGTTCGAGAATTTTGTTACCACACTTAATTCTTAACGATGAAAGAAGAGTCCGAT
>JAFLCB010000030.1 GCA_017302795.1 Deltaproteobacteria bacterium
GATGGGTACGAACTCTACAAAAAATACGTGATCGAAAAAACGGAGGTGACGGCAGAACTAGAAATGATCTAAGTCGAAAACCTCTCGAACGAGGGCGCGTTGTAAACGCAATTCTCAACTACCGCAGTTCAGCCTTCGCGAAGCCGACGATCGGTTTATTCTTTTGAGTCTCGAGCCCGCCAAATACCTGCTTCGTCAGAGCTCAGTCAAAAATCATCGTTAACAAAAATGCCGAGAGTCTCGACTTTCGATTTCATCTTGGGGTTTAGTTTTCCTAGAGAGAACTTCCCCTGGTCAAGAATGTATTCTTCATGGCCCTTAAAGGTTTCCGCGTAGGCAGAGATAATTGTCTGCGCAAACGAACCGTTGAGAAGTGCATTCTCACTTTCCAGATATTCTTCTGAAATGGTTGGTCTCCGCGTACTGCCACTTTCTACACATAGCGATGGAGTATATTTAACCAATTCGGTATAGGCCAAATTCATGACTAGATAGGCCTCGATTTCGCCTAAAAGTCTCTGTCGATAAACATCACCCTTGAAATCCAAGTTTTGCGGATCGGCATCATATCTCGAATAGAATTCCTCGAGCTCCGGCGCTTGGCAGACGTGCATCAGCTCATGAAGATAAACAAAAAGTACTTTTTCTACCGATTTGACTAGATTGAATTTAAGAATTTTCTTTAGTTTTTTCGTCGAACCAACTCTTATTTTTTCAGTGGTTACTTTCATGGACAGATTTCCACGAGCGGGGTCCTGGAACTGTAACGCATAGGCGAACCCCTGACTGTTGTTTAGCTGCTCGCGACACTTCAAAATCGGAGCAAGCCTTGTTTTTGCTAAAACTGCATCAATTTCTGCCACAAACTTTTCTGGACTATTTATTCGGGTTTCTGTCGAGCTAAAATCTCGAATGAGTTTTTCTAACTGATCGCCGATTTCAGTTCTTGTTGCGGGCGGGGTATTGGCGCGGCACGCGGAAGCAATCGCCCCCGGCTCGAAACGTAAACCGAGTCTAACCAGGCCTTTGTCGGCGGTTTGGTTCGGTTTCAAATTTGTGCTGTCCGCTGAGGAAACTCGGCAAGTACCGGTGATCAGCATTAACACAACGATAGCGTTCACTATACGAAATGAGAGCATAGTTGGGGCTGGAGCAATAAAAAGGCCACTGGGTAGATTGCCTACTGCCTAAGTGACGGCATTTGCCAAGTTGGCTGAGTGTCGACAATGTTTACGCTAAAGCAATTTTGGGCAAAGTTCAGATTTAGGTCGGGATAAGCATCCTTTCGCGGCCTACTTTTATTTCTTAAAAATGAAATCTAAACTGTTCTGATTATTGAAATCTTGTTTGAATCCAATGCGTTAAATTCGACTTTAAAAAGTAAGATATCGGTCGTGGCGAAAATGCGGAATTTTGTTCAAGCAAGTCAGAAGCCGCCGTTTATCATAAGTTCGATCTGAAATCTGATTTTGCGTCTACGTGGACCGCAATGGAATTTGAGAATAAATTGGGGCTATGGAAGATCTAATCATAGTTTCCGTATTCCACTTGGTTCTGTTCTCAGTTGCATCGATCCTAATTTACAGAAGTAAAAGCGTCGATCTTGGGCGAAAGAAGATTCAAGTCTTATTCTCGCTTTTTGTTCCTTTTCTGGGGCCGATCTTATCGATCATAGTTCATCTGTCTGACGTGGCAAAAGTAGAGGCGATTTCAAGTCGATACTACGGTCAATCAATTGACGATGCTCCGTGGGACATAAAACTGTATTACATGACTCATCCGGAAAATCGGGGGAGGATCAGAATGCATCAATTAGTAAAATTGCGACACCTCCCTTGCTGCCTTTCGAATTTCTAACGAATTGATCGTCCGCCGAATTCGAAAAGCTCGGAAGTAGAAAAAGCAAAACAAGAATGAGTTTCTGCACCGTAAGCAGGTTTTGCGACAATGATACCAACTCGATTGCCTGACTCAATAGATTAGAAAGTAAATCCCTGTCCAAACACTTTACAAACTCGCGGGAAAGAGCACAGGCCTAAGTCTAATAGGAGCACAAGCAATCCTTGATTTCGTTGAAAATTAATGGATACGGTCGTACATGGTCAATAAACTGCCACCTGAGTTTAGATTTGTCGAGCTATCGAATTCCGACTTTCAAAAGTACTGGTCTGATTGGGGCCCGAAAATATTTGATGATGAAAGCACAAATTTAGACACTCGAAAGATTCTTTCTGACGAAGAAAAGTTGCACCTTAAGAATCTGTCAGTTCATACCGCCAATCTGATCCGACTAAACTTGGGAATTTTTCGTGGTGAGGAGTTTTGCGGTTGGTTCACAGGTGGCCAGCAAGACTATGAAACATTCTATATGAGAAATAGTGCTATCTTGCCTGACTTTCGAGGCCAGGGGCTCTACACAGCACTCATGTACGAAGTTCTAGAGCGGGCACGAAAAATGGGATTTCAGATAGTTTCGTCTCGCCATACGACGACCAACAATTTAATTATTGTGCCGAAGCTTAAAGCGGGTTTTGTAATTAGCGCAATTGAAGTGTCAGAACGATTCGGAACACTTGTTCATCTCAAGTACTTCTTTAATCAGACAAGAAAGAAAGTGATGGTATTTCGCGCAGGAGATCTGAAACCAGATACTCAGCTTAGGAATGCGTTGGGGATTGAGTGAGTTTTAAAGAGAGATTGAAACCTGTGAGTCCTATTTAAATGAAAATACCGCATTTGAAATTCGGATGAGTGAAGACCTTGTCGGCTTTTTGCTTTTGCATTGAAGGGCACAGAAGTGTATTTAGACCATCTTTGGATTGGGCCTTCTGATTTCAGTTTTTCGTAGGAAATTTGGAAACGGAGATCTGAATGTACGTACCTAGTTTTTATCGCGAACAGAGAACAACTTTAATTTATGAGCTCATCTTGGAAGTTGGATTTGCGACGGTACTTACTGAAGGTAACACGGATCTGATAAGCCACCTTCCTGTGCAGTTGTTATTTGATGATGTGGGCCGCCCAGAGCTGCTGACCCACTGTGCTCGCGCCAATCCTCATTGGCGCGAGCTGAAAAAGAGTAGGCGTGCTAAAGCGATATTCAATGGTCCTCATGCTTACATTTCACCTTCTTGGTATCCGCCAGCCAAAGACAACGTACCAACTTGGAATTATGCCGTGGTACACTCAAAAGGAAATGTCGAAATAATTGAAGATCCTAGTGGCATCACTGATTGTATGGCAAAGTTTGTCAATCATTTCGAAAAGGTTAATAAAACTGGATGGGAATTGCCCTTAGAAGAACGTGCGATCGGCGAGCTAATGAAGGGCATCGTAGTTTTTAAAATCAAGGATATAGAATTCGAAGCAAAGTTTAAACTTAGTCAAAAACAAGATCCATCCACCCGGGACAAGGTCATTCAAAAACTAGAAGCGAAATCTGATTCTTTGAGCCTTGTGAACTATATGAAGAAGGCTTTTGCAAATGATTAACGGCATCCTGCTCGTCACACGAACAGCCTATGATAAGTGATTTCAATCTCGATCAAGTTCATTTTCGAATCTTAAATTCAAGCGATAGCATTGTTGAGATTAATGCTTTATTGAAGGCGGCATATAAGCCACTCGCAGATGCAGGAATGCGATACGCGGCCTCTCATGAAGATGTGGATGCAACCCTTAGGAACATTAAAGACGGCGAATGTCATCTTGGACTATTTGCTCAGAAAATTGTCTCATGTGCAGTGCTGCGAATTCCCAACCAGGTTGAAAAGAGCGGGTGGAAATCCAAAGGTCCCAATTGGTATAAATCACCAGGAACGACTACCTTCGGACGTTTCGCGGTATCACCTGCATTGCAGAGCATGGGCCTTGGAGCAAAAATGATGGATGTCTTGGAATGCCGTGCTAGAGAGTTGGGTTTTACAGAGCTAGCACTTGATACATCGGAGCACGCAAATCATCTAATAAAGATGTATGAACGAAGAGCCTATCGATTTATTGAATTCCATCAATGGGAAATTACTAACTATCGAAGTGTAGTCATGAGCAAAGCACTTTAGGTCCAAACTACTAGTTTGTCGTGCGTATGAGTCACCAGGAACCTTAATCTCAAAAGACAGTCGTTTCAGAGCAGCAATCCGCTCAGGATTAACTCCTTTCTTGATCTTCGGAATCCTGACGAGCCAAGATGCTGCAAATCTCGTTACGATGTAGCGATCAGGTTGAGTTGGATCAAGGACAGTGAGCTCGCTAACGACGCTGAGGTCTCGGGGTTCATATCAGATTCTCCAGATGGAAAACTTTCGATGATCGGGAATAGTCTCGTCTTCACAGGCAAAAATTTTGAAGACCAAGACGAGGCCGGCTGGGGAAAAGGAAAAGAGCAAACCTTCAGTTACTGCTGGAGTTTAGTCGAAGAGAAAGACGAATTTGTCGCAGACGAGAATTGCGATCGGCTGGCTCCAAAAAAACGGAAAAAGTAGCATTTTCCCGAATACCATTTTCATCGGGTAGACCGGGTTAGGATCTATTCGAAATTGATTGGAGTTAGTTCCGCAAATAGGTCTCAATTCTTTTAGGTCAGAAATGCAGTGATTAGCGACCACACGAAATGAAAAACGAAATGATCAAAAAGACAATCCACGCAGGGTGCTTTCCTCTAGTGCCAACAAACCAAAGTATGGCAGCCAAAACGAAAGTAACGAATAAAGTCTCAATAACTATGGCTTGAACATTTTTATAGGCAGACGGAAAAACATGATCATTTACAGTTAATATTATAGCGACGGACCAAGCAAAAATAGTGAGCAGATGCCACGTACTCCACAGAGCTCGAATCTGTTGAACTTTCAGTCCGTTAAGACCCGTATCTATCCAGCTGCCGTTCTTGCGGAGATGTCGAAAAATCAAATACTCACCGAATACGGAATGGGCGAAACCAAGCAAAAAAATTAGAGGGGGTGCGGCTAAAATCAAAGTTCTCATGCGTTCATCTATAGCGCCGGATTTCGGCGCTGTGTAGAAAAACAATGTCACCTTGCCACCCTCCGCTGCCCGCCTCCTATGCGCTTTGGTCGGGGATTCGGAGTGCGGGGACTCGGCCGAAAATTGTGAAAATCAGGAGAGAGCGAAGAACGGGGCAAGCGACGCAACCTTATCGAGAAGTCAGAGATTGAGTTGCAGGAGCCGAAGGAAGCAGAGCTTTGCAAGCCCCTGTTTCGCCAAGAACATTTGCTTCTTCTTCTGTATCAACCGTCCCGATGTAACAGATGTCAGATTCTTGAACTCCTAGCACAAGAAACTTCGAAACCCTCTGGTCATCGCGATCTGCATCGATTTGAAAAGCTATCGAACGAAGTACGCCAGAATCATCTTTCGTCCATTTAATTTGCTGGTCATTGCCCCCAACATTTGTCGTAAACGAGCCGACAAGAACAATATACTTCCATGCCAAAAAGAGTTTTCCTGCATAGATAAAATTAACGTTCTCCCAATCACCATAATTGACTTCAACCTGGATCGGCCCAGCAGGACCGTTCTCCCCTGGGCATATTGCGCCGGCGCGGCCTTCGTCTTTATAATTGTAAGAGAGTTTGCATTTGGCTAAATCGACGGTCGAATAAGAGTACGATGCGGCCTGCGCGAAAAGAGGAAGCCCGATCATACATGCGAGAAAAATCCGACTAAAAAGTTTCATAAAAAGAAAGCCTCCAGAAATCTAAATAAAACAGAAGTGTGCTGATTGTAGCTTAAAATTTAAGCACTACAAGAATTAGCGAACCCATCTACCGGTTTTTGAAATTAAAACATAGCGAGATCGCAGGTGAACTTCCTTCCCTGCTGATTATTGACCCGAGGTGAATCTTGGCAACGAAGACGATTCAATCTTAAACAATTGTTCAATTGGCTGGTTAGTTCAGACAGTGAGTCTGATGGAGGCCTTCTATAGCGGCAGCTGAATCTGCATTTTGCCATGAAAACGAGGTTGATTTTAAATCGAAAAAGCTCTTTGAATCGCGAGAAAGCTGCCTCTAAGAAACGTAGCTAGTACCTCCAAGAGGATAGAAACCTTATTAATATCATTTTATATCGAATCAGGATGATAGGTTTCACGGTCTTGGAAAACGCTCCAGCTGTTAATGACACAAAAATGGCCTTGTAGAGATTGATGCCTTTCTGGCGCGCTAGTAGCAATTGGATGCAAAAAAATTGAACCAGTTCGGTGACGAATTTCGCCTTTGATTTTGAAAAGGTCACAAGTTCAACCGACTCAAATTGAAGTCGATGTCTTGGTTTGAAGTCGTAAGCTGCACTTTTCAGCGGCTCACGACTTGCTTATTTGCGGGTTACCTATGATTTGGGTTTCAACGTCGGCAATCGCGCGGTTTGAATCTCAACCTTTGGAGGACGCCTTGTGTTTCAACTAATGGTTCAACTAAAAGCTCTGCTTTTCATAGCAGCTTGTTTTTCATCTGCAATCGCAGAAGCTAACAATTCTGAATTCACTGATATAGCTGTTAACGAAGTTCGGGTATTGTCTTCGTGTGCGAAATGCCGCGAATTGCCGATTGTCTGTGTGCTAGGGGCGGATAAATTAACAAACGAAAAACTCGTTGCCCGTAACAAAATGAACCGAGTTTTAACTATGTTTGCAGGGGAAGTCCGCCAGTTGGGCTCAGTTTCAGTTCGCTGTGGTAGTGTCCAGATTCAAAACATTGACTTCTATATCGATTATGGCTGCTCAAGCGGCATGACCTATTACCGCGAACGAATGAATCTAAATACGGAGGATTTCGATGGCAATAAAATTACGGATGCTACCGAACGCCGACTTGCAGATAAATGCCATAAACAGGGACGAGAGCTTTATTTTAACGCTTTGGGCGGTCTGCCCAAGATCGTCCGTACATCGCATGGCATGACCTCGATGGGCGAGCAATAAGCCGCAGCTATGGTTCAAGAATCTGCATAATCTCAAGCTCCTAGTGAGTAGCTCGCGGACCTGAAATCACGACGTGCGATCTAGCTCGGCGGCAAAGGTTGACCACAAAAACATCGGCAGACTGGTAGGCCCCCCCGTTCCAGTTGTTTGAGGGAATCATGATCCAAGCCCACTGCTTGGTGAGGGAGTGCTGAAAATTTGCCGCTACAACTAGACCTAGGCAGGGGGTTCTTTGTGCCATGGCCAGATCTTTTGAAAAATCCTATGTTTTAGATTTAGGCTGAAGACTCTTGTTAGCAATATTTTTTTGGAGGGAATTTTGAGCAAATGTACAAACGCTCAACACACGAAGCCGGGCCTTTCTATGCTCGACGGATTTCTACTTTCGCTTCTTGCAACATGTATGCTTTCTTATGCGTCTAGCACTGGCTGGGCTCAAGACTCAACCCCTCAGTTAATACCAATGGTACATAGTGCGCTCGGAATTGGGAGGCAGTTTGATCTCCGATATGAGAAAAAGAACCCTACGGCGTATGCAAGACTGACCATGGAACAAAAAAAAATTGTAGATAACGCTGAAAATCAAATGCGTAAGATCGCTCCCGAGATTATTAAAATGCTTGCAGATAAAGCAGTAATCGTGAGCAGAAATAGATGTGATGCGATCTCCGAACCAGACGTTCAGAGTAAACTCAAAGCGTGCGAAAATTTGATCAATCAAAATAGGAAAGAAATTGAAATTCTGAGCAAAAAAATTGAGTCCTCTCGTGCAAAGCTTTCGACATCGGTTGGCCAGTATAACTACTTCTTTGATCCGGCGGAAATGAGAAATCAAGTGCTCCCGGCAAACGTCACGGAGGCAGAAAAGTCCCAGAATGCTGAGTTTGAAAAGCAAGTGTTAGCTAAAGCCGAATTGGATAGTGCCTCAAAAGGTTGTGTTTGCCCTTCGGCTGTCGGGCCAGGAACTGGCGCTAAACCCCAAACGTCACCGAAAACCATTAAGTAACGTACGTATTTGAACGGGAAGTGTCCCAGCAGCTGTTAGCCTGTCAATACTCAATCGCGCTTCCCGCTGTCATCGTTCACGGTTCACGCCAGGAAAAGTGTTAGGTAAGATTTTTTTGCACTGTTTTGATTTGAACGAATCCTTTAATGAATTTCATTTTTTTTGAAGAGGTCGGAAATTCAGCCAATTCAAATTAGCGTCGTTATCTTGGTTTGAAGTCGTAAGCCGCAACTATGGGGTTAAGAATCTGCATAATCTGAATCCTTGAGGGAGTAGTGCTCTAAGCACTTCTGAGCACTGTAAAGGCGGGCAGCCTCGATGCCCCTTTGCGTGCGACTAGCTCCGGCCTTCACAAGCACTCTAATGACATCGCCTCGCCCACGGAGTGAAGCATCGATAAGCTTGGTATAGCCATTTACTGAACCTTGGAAGTCTAAGTAGTCTTGTCTTTGTTGAGATCCCGACGGCAACCGGTCAAGCATGCTTTGTACGAGGTCTGCATAACAAAAAACCGACTCGCGAAATCCGGAAGGCACCATCATGAACCCGGCCTTCCGTATCTCTGATTGACCTCGACTCCCGAGTTGACCAGCGTTTGAATTGTACCCAGGTCTGATTTTCCAACGGCCGAAATTAAGTGCATTTCTTTGCGATGAAACTCGCGAGCTTGGGCATTGAGCTGTGAAAGCCAAAGTTCTCCTTGCTCCTCCATCCACTTAAGACCTTTACCAACTGTGACACGACCCTCGGGCAGGAGTGCGGCAATATTCATTTTTTCTCGCTCAGCGAAGGTTTTAGGTGTCCAGCCAAAAACGGTAAGCGAAGATGATTCCTTAGCCAGGCTTCAAGCTGGAGCTTCCGACTTACCGGTTCACACTAGGTCCCAATAAGGAAAAAATCCGTCACCCTCGAAACCATGAATGATCCCGACCACGCCGCAAACAACGGACTCGTTGCTAAGAATTCAGTTAGGATTCAATTTTTTTGGTTCGAAATGGTGCGCAGATGTATCGCACTGGTGAAATGAATGTCTCAATTCGGGACGGCTAGACCAAGAGCTAAGGTTCGAAGCGTAAAGTGTCGATAAGTACTATGTGGTACGTCACTGGAAAACTCTCTCAATTCAACCTGATTTCGTGCGTTC
>JAFLCB010000031.1 GCA_017302795.1 Deltaproteobacteria bacterium
GATGGGTACGAACTCTACAAAAAATACGTGATCGAAAAAACGGAGGTGACGGCAGAACTAGAAATGATCTAAGTCGAAAACCTCTCGAACGAGGGCGCGTTGTAAACGCAATTCTCAACTACCGCAATTGACAGCTGTTTAAAGGCTGAACCTAGGATGGCTCTTTCTAGGTCGTGCAAAAGACTGATCACTTGAAACATCCGATCGGCAACCGCGTAAATTCCAAAGAAATCACAATTTGAATAAATGTCTGCATTCGGCAATCGAAACAAGTGCACGAGACTGCATCCAATATAAACTTTTGCTTTTCAGCCCAGCTCTACCAGCGCTAAATGCTTTGAACTTAACAATTTAGTATTCAGATGATATCCATCACCCTTTCGAAAGCGATTTTCAATTCAAAGTAAAGAGGTTTAAAAATGTTCGATCAAATTTCGCGGCTCTCGCGCAAAATGCCTTTTCAAAGTTCGATTCCAGCGCTCTTCTCGCTATTTGTTTTTCTAGCTCTGCCGGCTGAAGGATCCGAAGTCACGGTCAAAGGTCAGGTCTATTCGTCGACTCATTGTGCATATGCTTCAACGGCCGTCGGAGAGTTCGAGGTCAAATATTTGAATGAATCGGTTCCTCGTGAAGAGTACGCCGTCATTGTCCACTTTGGATTCCATGACACCTTCGACGGTAAGTACTGGAAGTCCCAGGGGCAAGTAGCTCTTACGGCGACACTGCCTAACACGTGGGAAGCTAAATTGCCTCTGACGACAGTAGCGTCTCGAGGCTACTTTGCGCATGATAAAATGCAATTCTATTTCGAGATAAAGAATCTTTCTGATGGTACTTCAACGTACGATAACGGTGTTGTTCCTAACGATCAAAATCGGCGATATGAAGTGGAACTTGAACTGGGACGTACAGCGTGCGTTCCGGGTGAACTTACGGAGTTGGCAGTTTCGGTGAAATAGTCACGCTGTTTGTTTGTGCAGAAGATATCAATTGGATCACCAGCGCGCCGACGTTTCAGTCGGTGCGGAATTCGTTTTTCGTTTGTTATTCATTTGTTAATTGTTGCCACCAACACTCCTGTCGTAACAATTTTCTTCGATCCAATCTGATGTTCCTTTCTTCTGGTAACCCCAGGTTATCCCGGAAGTCGACCGACATATCTGATTTTTAATTTCATTCATTCCATGCTGAGAGGGAAAGCTTATATAGCAAAACTCGGGATCGCCCAATCCGTGTCGGTCATACTTCGCAGCCGATGTCAGATTAAAGTAGAAGAGACCCGCTGCTTGCTTGCATTCATCCCGACTGTGAACTCGAATCCGATGCACAGGTCCTCGGTCCGAAATCGCGGAAAACATGCTGTAACCCAGAGGCGCATTTAAAAAGCCGGCCGCTCGAAGGCCTGCGAGAACTGAAATCAGCAGGGCGATACTTATCCAGATCGGCCGAAAACCGGTGAAAGCGAACTCTATTGTCGCCAAATTGCGATGCCGGAAACCGCGAACAAGCCAGGCTAAGTGTGCCGTGGTGAGCACGAATACAATCGCGGCTATTTCAAACGTGTACCCGGCCCCTGCCAGTTGCTGTGGATAATAAATAAGAGGGAACCAAAAAAACGGCGATTTTAGGAAGGCCGTGTACCGACGCTGCTCAAGGGCAGAACAGATTTTGGCATCCGTCAGTATCAGAAATGGTAGCAGTGCGAAGTATACATGAATTACCGTCGGGTGAAGCATCACCATCACAAGCACAAAAAGCAGCGAGATATGGGATGTAATCGCGGGAAACAAGTGCACACCAAAACCGATCGCGAGTTCGAAAGCCACAGACAAGTGAGGCAATATTTGAGCGACGCCGCTCTGCTGAACAAACTCAGAAAGACTCGGATTCTGATGTACGAAGAAAAAAAAGTCTCCGTCCGGGGCATAATTGGCTTTTCGAAACTTCGTGAAAACGAGCCAAAGAGCGAAAAGAAACGTCGCTAGCGTGAGCATTCCGTAAGCCGTAGTGCGCGAACCGAAATCAAAGAGGGGGGATGACACTACTCTTCAGTGAAGTGAACCTAAGTCCTAGGGCAAAAACAAGCGCCCTCACGACCTTCCACTGAAAGCTGTCGTCATAATTTCTCATTGGATGAAAGTATCGTTCCTTGAAAATCAGGTCGAACGTTTTGTTACTACCCACTCGCAGTTCTTCACGGCTGATGGTGGAATGCAGTGAGTTAGAAAAACGTTGAAACACGGGTCCGCGGCTTCTCGTTCAGTTGAAAGGTTGAGGGCCACGACATGTCGCGTTTCAATTAGGAAGATGGTTTCCTTTTTTGTAGGGTCGCCGCATGACCGGTACCTTTGAAGACTATTCGACAATTCTTAAAGATGAACTTCAGGCACGTGTAAGCCGCAATCCTCGCTATTCGATGCGAGCGTTTTCTCGTGATCTAGGTGTTTCTTCAGCTCGCCTCAGTCGCATTCTCGCGGGGAAAGCGGTCCCATCACGGGCCATGGCGCTCAAGGTGGGTGAACGTCTTGGCTACAAAGATGAAAAGCTCGACTGGTATTGCGCTTTGGTCGAGGCGCAACATGGCCGAACTCCTGAGCGACGTCGACGTGCGGCTGCAATTCTGAATCGGTATCAAAATGGTGTTTTCACAAAGCAAGTCGAAGCGAAAAACTCAATTGCTTGGAATTGGTACCACTTTGCTATTCGCCGCCTGACGCAGTTACCTGAGTTTCAGTCGGACTCAAAATGGATTGCCAATCGATTGGGGTTGTCAGTGCGCCAGGCCAAGAGAGCTGTCGAGGAAATGGTGAAAGCCGGTGCGTTGGCGATCATTGATGGGAAAATAGAAATGAGAGAAAATTACTCCGTTCATTTTAAGGGTGATCGGAACACTGTGCGGAAGAAGATGGAATTTGATTTGTTGGCGAACAAGCTTCCTTCAATATTAGGTTCACACCGGGAATATTCACATCACGCGCGGCATTTCTTTGCTGTTGATCGAGCGCAAATTGAATCATTGAAAGAGATTATTCGGTCATTTGAGGATCAAGTTGATGACCTCACCTATCGAGCTGAAAAGCCGGACGAGGTCGTATGTTTGTCGATCGACCTATGGTCGCTACTAAAGTCGTCCAGTGTTACATAGTGTTGCAAAGTGTTGCGCATTCCATGCTGCCTGAAACAGCGAAAAACATATTTTATCTAGGCAGTGTCCGCCCGATGAAAGCTGGGCTTGCTTTCCCTAGGCAGAATATTTAACCTGACTCCATGTGAACCATGTAGATTGTATAGCATTTCGCGGTTGAGGCATGACCTTGGGGCCAGAGCAAGACGAAGTCGAAAAGGTTGACGTCAATCGGGCCAGTGCTCGCGAGCAGGCGTTTCAGGTGTTTCTGAAAGAGATGACTTCCGCTCTTGGAAGTGAGGCTGTCGAATGTGGCATCGACACAGTGAAGAGAGAGGTCGGCAATACCTTGGGTGCAGTGAGAACCGTGCCTGCTATTTTGTATCCAACGAATCGGGCGCAGATCGAAGTCATCGTGAAAAATGCCGCTCGCTTCGGGGTTAAGCTCTATCCGATTAGTCGCGGGCGGAACACTGGCTATGGCGACCGGAGTCCAGTCAGGCATCATCAAACTGTTGTTAGCCTCGAACGCATGGACCGCATAATTGATTTTGATAATGACACCGGCCAAGTGACAGTCGAGCCGGGAGTGACCCAATTGCAGCTCTGCAATTTTTTAGAGGCGCAGGGAGGCACTTGGATCGCGGATGTCACTGGCGGTCCACCTGATGCCAGTATTGTTGGTAACACCCTTGACGGGGGTTTTGGGCACACTCCTCTTGGTAATCATCGTGAACAGATTTTGGAACTTGAAGTCGTTTTGGGAAATGGCGAGTTTCTTCGGACGGGCAGATTTCCTGACCTCGGTCCAAACCTAGCACCACTTTTTGTTCAATCGAGTTTTGGTATCGTTACAGCGATGCGCCTTCCACTTTTGCGAAAGCCAGTTTGCGTCTCGACTTACACCCTGCAGTTTAAAAGTGATGACACATTTTTTTTGGCGATACCGAGAATTCGGGATCTTTGCCAGCGTGGGGTTATTTCGAGCCCCTTGCATGTTGCCAATGCCACACGAGTTTTTATGTCGACCAACGATTTTCCAACAGACTTTTCGGCTTCGGTAGTCATGTCGGACTTGGATTGCGTAGAGCGAATGAGATTTCCTTTTTTTTCTGCTTCGCAATGGACGGGGATTGGAGGGCTCTACGGAACCGCAAAGCAAAACAATCAGTCGGTGCGTTTCATCAAGCAGGAAATGCGAGGACTTGGCCGTGTGCAGGTGTTTTCGGATTCGAAACTAAAATGGTTGCGGCGGGCGGTCTCGGTTCTTTTCTGGATCGCACCAGACAAACGCAGTCATATGCTGAAGGGTCTAGAGTCCCTACGTGCAATCAGCGGCCTTTGCCAAGGGACTCCATCAGCAAAGCCAAGTTCTCATATTCGTTGGAAGACCGCTCCTGAATCGGAAGCAGGTTTGATTTGGATCAGTCCGGTGATAGCTGCAGGTACCAATGCAGCCGCAGAACTTATGCAAATCTTACGGCCTGTGTTCAATGAGTTCCAATTTGAACTGCCGATTACCATGACCTTCATCGATCGCGCGCACCTTATATGCATCGTGAGTCTTTCTTTTTCACGGGACAATATTGCAGATCGGACGCGAGCGCATCGAGCATTTCGCGCGGCGGAAAAGGCACTGCGAAAGGCCTCGGTCCGAAGCTATCGAAAAGGAATTGTCTTTCAAAAGTTTGGAATTCCCCAAGAACGAATGAGAACTCTTCGGCATCTTAAGAATACATTTGATCCCCATCACATCATTTCACCTGGTAGGTATGGCATATGACAAAAGTGTTTACAAAACAGCATGATACCGTTGGTCCAAAAGACGGTGAAAAGCCGCAGATGGTTTTCATTGGCGCACTGCCATTTCGGGCCAATGAAGAGTTTATTCGCGGTCTCGTTGAACGCTTCCAAATTGCCGGACCAATTCAGCTTCATGCCGACTGGAATTCGCCAAGCTTCGAACCGTATGCACTGGTACCGCTGCAGGATGCGGATAGCGCGATACGCGAGTTAGATGGCTTAAAGATCGGCGCCATTCATCTGCGCGTCCACAAAAAGCCTTTTTCGGAGGTGACTCATGGCTAAAGTCGACCTGCAAATCGTAAGTGAGATTCGCGCCTTTGACTTCATCGCCCGAAATATTTGGCCGTCTGTGCGTTGGCTTTTTGCAGCAAGCCTTGCACCACGGTGTTCGCAATGTGTTATTTCCTCGCGGGTGCCAGGAGTTTTTTTAACGGGAGGAGTCTGTAATCTTTGTCTCGAGTACAATCGCAACATCAATCGAGATGAAGAAGCGTGGAGGGAAAAATACACCCAACATCAAGCGCAGGAATTGAATCGCTTGTTGACGGAGTACCAAGAAAAAGGAAAAGGCCGATACGACGCGATCATTCTTTTTAGCGGCGGCCGTGATAGCACCTATATGCTCAATCGAATTCGCAAAAATTTTCCTAAGCTTCGGCTCTTGCTCATGACTTGGGACAATGGGTTTTACAGCGCGATTTCGTTGCAGCGATCGCTTGAGGTCGCCCAGAAACTCGATATCGATCATATTCGATTTCAGCCGAAATCATCCGTATATAAAACGCTGTATCGTTACACTTTGCAAAATGTTGGCAATAAAGGGAGCTATCAAACTGTCGATCGGCTTGATGGGACTCTGAATCAGTTTTTGGGATTCTATTATGGGTACATGATGAATATTCCACTGGTGTTGGCCGGCGTCGACTTTGCGCAGGAACAGATCATGCAGTTTCATTCCTATTTTGAAATGCCCTTTGAGGACATGTGTTCCCGCACATTACTTGATAGGATGGAGCGAAAGTCGGGATTCAAAATTTCCGATATATTTTCGGAAGAAGACCAGAAGCTTTTTTGGGATGGCACAGGAAAAGATCCGGCTCGTGTTCCGAGATATATTCTTCCGCTGGTAGCCTGGCGACCAGACAAATCTGCTATTGACGGCGATGTCGAGATCGAAAGGCTTCTCCCGAAGCGCGACTCCTCGCCGATTCTCACGAATAACCAGGTCTTGGCTGTTATGACAGCTATTGATATCAAGACGATTGGGTATTGTAGTTTTGAACCCGAGTTTTCGGAGATGATCCGTTATCGTGAGAACGACCCGGTTTATTGGCGCAATGTTTTTGAGCTTGTGGAACTTGCCGTCAAACGTCGTTTTTTACTAGGAAAAATCATCGAAAAAGTCCTCGGTAAGCTTGAGTTGAAACCAGAACAAGTGGGGCTTGAGGGTTGATTGTTTTGCCTCCACTTAAAAGAAGGCATTCACTTTCACGATCGGGTCGTCACCGTGCCGAACAAATGTTTCATTTCGAACCAATTTCGAAGGACTAACCTACCGAGGTTGGACGACACGGTTTCTGCTTGGGTAACAGGCCATTTGTATCGCCCTATTCCTCAATTTTCTTTAGAAACTCGACCAAAATCCCGAATAGTCAAACAGAGTACTCTGAAAAACATAGTGTGGAAGAACCCCGATGAAAATAAGTCGTTCGCGAATCAGAAATATGTTGATCAAGAATCTACCGTCTTGGGTTAAGCCAGTAATCTATCGTCGAATGATCAACTTTGATCCAAAGGGCCTAGGGGGACTTACCTGTACGATTGCGACTTCAAAAGAAGATCTATCGGCTGCCTTTCGCCTGCTGCACGAGAATTACGTTCAGGCAGGATTCATGAATCCTCACCCCTCGGGGATGCGTTTGACAAAATATCACACGCTTCCTAGCACGACGACGATCGTGGCAAAAGTTGATGATGAAGTCGTTGGGACCGTTTCTCTGGTTCGAAATGGCTTATTCGGTAGCCCAGTTGAGGAAATTTTTGATCTTTCAGAATACCGACAGAATGGCGAGCGAGTCTGTGAGGTTTCAAGTTTGGCGGTGGCCAGAAAGTATTCGGGGCAACGCGGAAAAATCCTTTTCCCCCTACTTAACTACCTATATCAATATTCTGAAAAATGCTTTCGCGTCGATTACCTTGCGATCGCCGTGAATCCGATGTGGTGGGACTTTTACGAGCATATTCTCTTGTTCAAGCGTCTTCGGAAGGATATGGTCGGTAGCTATTCCTTCGTCAATGGCGCACCGGCGGTCGGCGGCATTCTCGACCTCCGCACGGCGCGCGAAAACTACAAGCGAGTTTACGGCAAACAGAAACTAACCCGAAACCTCTTCGAGATACTCGGCAATTTGCGCATTCCTGGCTCGAAATTTCCAGAACGAAAAACGGGGACAATTTCAGATCCGGTTATGACGCCTGAGCTTCTTCAATATTTCTTTCGCAATCAATCCGATGTCTTTGAGAATCTTTCTGACCAAGAGCGAATCGCGCTGCTTGGGATGTACCGCAGTCCGACATTTCACGCTGTGCTGCCGATGCCGTCCGACGCCTTTGTCGCTCCCCGGCCCCGCAAAGGTGGAAATCGGCACGACGTCGAATTACTTTGTAGTGTCGTTAGTCGATCGGGCAAGAGCTTTTCCGGTGTCCTTATGAATATAAGCGCCAGCGGCGCGCTCTTCAAGTGTGATCGAGGCTTAAGAGTTGACGAGATCCTTGGCGTCCGCGTCGCCTCTCCTGGCAATCACCTGTTTGAATTGAGTTCACGGGTCGTTTGGTCGACAGACAATGGGCTCGTGGGTTTAGAGTTCTTAGACCAGGATTTCTTATGGAGCAAATTCGTCAAAACGCTTGAGGACCGACTTTTGGATCCTGCGCTTCAAGAACAAGACATCCTTCGTAAGTCCGCCTAGCCGGCCTCTAGGCGCGGCGGAGGGCTTCCACAATTGAGATTTTAGTACCGCGTAAGGCGGGCCAATATGAGGCCGCCATCGTCGCCAATAACGTCAGAACAAAGGCTTGCGTATATGCAGCTGGAAGCACCTTGAAACCGAGATCCAGCGGTACGGAGGCATTTGGAATCGGGATTTTTA
>JAFLCB010000032.1 GCA_017302795.1 Deltaproteobacteria bacterium
GATGGGTACGAACTCTACAAAAAATACGTGATCGAAAAAACGGAGGTGACGGCAGAACTAGAAATGATCTAAGTCGAAAACCTCTCGAACGAGGGCGCGTTGTAAACGCAATTCTCAACTACCGCAGACGAAGGAAAGAGCGCTATTTACGATACTCTGGCCCTTTTTCCGTGTGAATCCTATTTCGACGAAATGATTAAAGACAATGGGCTTTCATATCTCGACAAAGAGCTTCTTGAGAGCCGGATCGTGCTTCTGAAACGCACGCGGTGGTTGAACGATATCTTGGACCGTTATTTTTTTGAAAGGATTCTTAGCAGACCGTCGCCCGACGGATCCACTTACTTTTTGGAGAAACAAATCATCAATGAAGTGGCGCGAATTTTGTTTCACGAAAAACTCCAAAAAGTTTCGGGCGATAAGGAAGACGAAGGCTTAGGCAAAGAACCATTTGCCAAAGAACCATTTGATAGAGCTCTTCGCTACATTGAATCAAACTTATTCAGCGCTTTGACCCTTGAGCTGATAGTTAGCGCTGCCGGAGTTAGTAAATCTTCTTTGATGCGAAAATTTCGTGAAACCCTCAAGCAGACTCCCTTTGAATACATCAAGACTCGCAGGCTCGATGAGGCTCTGTCGCTTATGAAGCAGGGAGATCACAGTATTGGCGATATTTCGTTATTAGTTGGCTATGAAGACTTCAGCGCCTTTAGCCGCGCCTTTCGGCAGCGCTTTAAAAATTCCCCATCAAAGTATATGGGTTCGAATAAGTAAATCCAAACCATTCTTATCTTGGGAATTTAAGCACAATCTCTGACTCTCTGTGCACAACACGTTTGAACTTTGTTTGCTAGATACAAGCTCAGAACAGCGAACTTCATAGTTACAAAGCAGATACAAACGAGAAAGAAGGAAAAAATATGAACCATTCAGTTCAATCAGTTTACAAAATAGGACTATGCATACTGTCGGCAATTGTTGTGTCGGCTTCGCATAGGGCGATAGCTTCTGATTACCGGAGAAAAATGGAGTGTGCCGACGGTGGGGTAATAGTGGATGTCGATCTCGACGAACCGCGCGTCGGTCAGGTCGTCATTCGTGATTACCGAGCGATCGATTACTTCAAGAGTCGGGGGATGGTCCGCGACATGCACTTTATGCAAAGTGCTCCTTATGAACTCCTGCTTAAAGGGCAACAGCAAACTAGAATCACCGATGGCTTTCATGGTTTTGAGGGTAACGCAGGTTTCGATAGGCTGCGGATCAACAGAGGATTTGGCCCGTACAATAGACATTCCTACCTTTTTTTCGCCTACCGCGAAGGAAATGGAATCAAGATCCGCGTAGATGAAAAGATCAACTCCTTTAGCGGTTGCACGGTTTATATTCCGAACCCCCAAGGCTATGCCTCTGACTGCCAATTCGCAGGCGGGAAAAATGTGAGTTTTGAAAGTGAATATCACGCCGATCGTGCAAACTGGTTTTTTCCTAACTGCCGTGAGCTCTAAATAGACGAAAGGTTCCAAGTGCTGCTGAGGCTTTGAACCTAAGTCGATTTTTTCTTCTTGAGCCAGAATATGGCAATGGGCATCAGACTCCAGATAAGCACGACAATTGGTGGGCAGTTGGTTCCACGGCTCCTAGGCCTTTTTTTAGGCCAACTTCACGCAATGCTCCATTTATAAACGCCAGTACAAAAAGCCCGAGCCAAGCGATCAATGTTCGAACGTTTTTCAACTTACTCTTTGTTCTCATTCAGGTTTATACCTAATCCTACGATGAACGGTTCACCAAGTATTATTATCGCGGGTGCAAGTGGCTACATCGGCAAAGCCATAATACCGAAGATCCTCGAGAAGTTTCCGGGGGCCCACATTACGGCGCTATCTCGAAGCGCACAAAAATCCGATGATCCACGGATTACCTGGAAAGCCTGTGACCTTTTTTCGTTGAAGTCGATCGAAGAAGCCAGCCCCGCTTCGGTGGATCTTGCGATTTATCTTGTGCATTCGATGGGCCCCACCGCATCCCTCGATCAGGGGAGTTTTGCGGACTATGATTTGTTGCTGGCCGACAACTTTGCTCGAGTCTTGCGAACTACAAATTTGAAACAAGTCATTTATCTTGGTGGCTTGATACCCGAAACTTCTCACATGTCGCTTCATCTTCAAAGCCGTCTGGAAATGGAAAATGTTTTCAATCAATATAAGTTGCCATCGACGATTTTCCGAGCCGGTTTGATTCTTGGTGCCGGAGGCTCGTCTTTTCAAATTCTTTTGAAGCTGGTAAAACGCTTGCCAGTAATGGTTTGTCCAAGGTGGACGCAAACTCTAACAACTCCGGTCGATCTAGAAACCGTTCTGACTTCCCTCACTTCTGCCGCGCTAAATGAAAGGCACATTGGGCAAACCTACGACCTAGCGGGATGTAAGCCGCTGACCTATGTCGAGATGATGAAGGAAACCGCAAGGCGCATGAGCCTAACCCGATATTTTATTCCGGTCCCATTTTTCACACCGACTTTGTCGAGGCTTTGGGTGAGGTTGATTACCGGCACGCCAAAGGACCTTGTGTATCCTTTGATTGAGTCACTAGAACATACGATGGTCGCACGGCCGAAAAATTTATTTTCAGATGAATCGAAGAGCCGAACTTATTTTGAACTGCTGCAAAGTGCTTTTTTCGAAACTCGCGCGAGCCAAGCGTTTTTTCACTTCCGGGCACAGCGCAAAACAGTTCGCTCGGTTCAACGACTGTTTCTGCCCGAAGGACGAGACGCTCGGTGGGTGAAGGATCAGTACCTAACATGGCTTCCGGGATTTCTTTCGCCCCTGATTGGCGTAAAAACGGAAGGCGAGACCCATTCAATTTACTTGCGGTTTTTTATTATCAAACTTCTTGTTTTGAAAATCAGTCTTGAGCGCAGCAGTCCTGATCGGCAGGTTTTGTACATCAGCGACGGATTGATGGTGTCGGGGGGAAAACGAGGGCGTCTTGAGTTTCGAGTTGTGCTCAATCGGCAATTTGTTCTGGCCGCGATTCATGATTACAAACCCTCGCTTCCATGGCTGATCTATAAATACACTCAAGCGCTGGTCCATCTTTTTGTCATGCGGGCTTTCGGAAAATTTCTTGGTTCCCAAAATTTTGCTAAAGGCGGAGAAAATTAAATGAATAAAAAGGCAATCGTGACGGGCGGTAGTGATGGAATCGGAAAAGCCTTTGCAGTACAACTGGCTCGAGACGGCTACATCGTGACGGTCGTAGCTAGAAACGAAACGAAGCTGAGGGAACTGACTGGTCAGATGGGATCGTCGCACTCTTTTCATGTTGCTGATTTGTCTTCTGAAGAGGGGCTGAGTCGAATTCAGAAAATTATCGAGGCGGGAAATTTCAATTTGCTCGTTAACAATGCAGGGGTGGGGACTGTTGGTGATTTTACCGACGTTTCGCT
Organism: Deltaproteobacteria bacterium; assembly: GCA_017302795.1. GTDB lineage: Bacteria > Bdellovibrionota > Bdellovibrionia > Bdellovibrionales > JAMPXM01. Next base: position 3,455 of record JAFLCB010000032.1, read on the forward strand.
TGAGCGGCAAATGGCGATGTTCCGTCTCAATTGCGAAGCTGTTGTCCGGCTGTCATTTAGTTTTTTAAGGAATTCGAAAAGTGGTGACGCTTTGATCAATGTTTCGTCCGCTCTCGCGTTCATGCCAACACCCTCGATGGCCGTTTACAGCGCCACGAAGTCTTTCGTTACCGCGTTCTCCGACTCACTTTGGTATGAGCAGCGAAAGCGCGGTGTCTATGTGATGGGACTTTGTCCTGGGATCACTGACACGGGCTTTGCTGTGGCGTCCGGTGGTAAACTGGAGGACCTGCCCAAGGGCTTATCCCAGACACCCGAGCAAGTTGTTCAGGTTGCTTTGAATGCCTTAGCGGCAAGAAAAAATCCGACCATCTTGACCGGCTTTAAAAATGTTTTTTTTGCTGTGTTAACGCGAATTCTTTCCCGCCGAGTCGTCGTACAGATGACGGGTGCAATGATGCCAGAACATCCGCAGACAACGACTTAACAGCCTCGTGCGAGCGACTTAGGGCTTACTTCGGTTTTAATGATAGATCCTTAACTCCGATTGCGATAAACCGCAGCGTTTCTTTGGGTTTTGTAATCGCATCGATTTCGGCTTGCGGTCGTTTTGCATCCTTCAAAAGATGCTTTTGTTCTTCCACCGACTCGACATGTTTCACGTACTGTCCTTGAATGGCGACCTCTTTGCCGACCAACTCTGTCGGAACAAAAAAGCCATAATCTTTAAAAGTTACTCGCACTTTTTCGCCGGGCTTTACGCCGTTCACGCTCATCCAACAGCCCTTTTTCGGACAAACTTCGGCGACAGTCGCCTTGACGAGGGCGTTGCCTTCTGCGGCCGCGGCTGAAACTGAAGTGGCTTTGCTAACATCAAATTTCACTTCACCATATTCGCCAGAGGCGTTCGGCGAAGGTGGCTTCATCGTTTGAGATTCAGGGTTTTTAGGTGGTATCGAGTGATCCGCACTGTCTCCAGAACCATGTCCAGCTTCGTGGGCTGATGCGACGACTGTCGAAAATGATATCGCGAGAACAAGTGTAGCTAACTGAACGAACATTATGCCTCCTTGGCGTGTGACTTATTTTTCGGAATAAGGACCGGCTAAGCGCAAAAGTGGCCCGGCCATAAATGTGGTAACAAGCGCCATAAGTACCAACATCGTAAATAAAGTGGGGGTAAGGATCCCAAGTGATAGTCCAATGTTCAAAACGATGAGTTCGACGAGGCCTCGGGTATTCATTAAGACACCTAAAATTGTTGCCTCGCGCCGGGTGTTTCCAGACAGCGTCGCTCCTAAATAGGCACCGCCAAACTTTCCCAGAATTGCGACCGCAATAATAATTGCGCAGATTAACCAGTCACTGGGGCTTGAAATTAAACTGATTTGAGTTTTCATTCCGGTCAGTGCAAAAAAAGCGGGTAAAAACAGAATCCTTATGAAATCTTGCAACCGGCTGGTGACTTCTTTCGCAATTAGGCTTTCGTGTGGAATAATGACGCCAAATAGAAATGCACCAAAGAGCGCATGAATTCCGATAACGTCCGTGATCACGGCTGAAGTCAGCGCCCCCAAAATTGCAAATGCTAAAAGTGCTTCGGGCAAACGATCGATTTTTTTTTCGAGCGACGATATGGCTTTTGCTAGTATCGGACGTAAGATGGCCAACATAAGTAAGACATAAATGATGGTCAGGACAATTGTTGTCCATGCGTTGTTCGTTTTCCCTGTGATTCCGGTCACGATGGCCAACAGACACCAAGCTGTTATGTCGTCGATCGCTGCACAGGTGAGAGCTAGGTCTCCTAGTCTTGTTTTATGAAGAGAAGAGTCCGCTAGTATTCTGGCGAGAACCGGAAAAGCCGTAATGGAAAGCGCAACACCGATAAAAAGAGAAAATTCGAGAATGCCGAAACCGGCTGGCGCATAGTTAGAATAGAGCTGTTGCGCCAGCAGCAGTCCTAGGCCAAATGGTAAAACGATACTCATCTGAGAAATGAGGATTGCCGATCGAGCAGTCTTTCGAAGTCGGGGTAGGTCAATCTCAAGGCCCATAACAAATAGGTAGAGGCAGATTCCAACCTCTGCGATGTGTTTCAAGAAGTCTAGTGAATCACCGTGGAACAAGAATGCTGAAGAGGCAGGAAAAAAATAGCCGATGACCGAGGGGCCAAGAAGAATTCCGCCGAGCACCTCTCCCATGACCGGGGGTTGACCCAGTTTTCGAAACAGAAAACCTACAAGCCTCGCGAAGGCGATGACGATCACGAGTGTTGCTAGGCTGGGACCTAAATTCTGCATTGAAGAATTACATTATATTTGTTTGCCTGATAGGCAACCAACTAATTTTGAATTTCATCATTACCAAAGTAGGTCGAAGGTAAATCCAACACTTTTCGATAGTAGGAAGGACACCGAACAATAAGTTAATTCTCGTAGGCAGGTATTGTCAGGTGAAACCCGCTTCGAGAGATCAGCCATCAAGATATCGACTGGCCCCATTAGACAAGCAATGAATAACAGCCTGGTGCAGCTTCGAGTAAAACGGTTGCTGGTAGTAATGAAGAACAACATCGACAGCGTAAGGTTTGCTACCTTTGAGCACTTTGATATCTAAGTTTTTGGAAATCAAGTGCTTGGGGATGACTGCGCGCCCAAGCCCTAGCGCCACCCCGTCGATGATTCCGTAGCAATCGTCGAAATAGGATCTGCGGAATTTCTGGGTCTTAGAGCCCTGGAGCTTCAAGAATTTTTCAGTGGCCCGATCGTCTGAGTTATTGTCTAAAAAAATGTCGTTCCGCTGGGAGGCGTGTTTACCTTCGATCGCGACATATTGTTCTTGCCCTAGTTTCACTACGTTCAAGTTTGCCTTATCGAGGTGATAGTCCATTACAATGAAATCGACCTCAGATCTTTGAAGCAAACGTGGAAGATCAGGCATGCCGGAACAAATGAACTCACATAGGATACTGGGATGCTCATTCAAAAGCGGTGTCAGCGCTGGCAAAAGAACTGAACGCAAAACTGATGAGTACCCTGCGATCTTTAGTGTTCCGGAAATTTCGTTGGCTGTGGAACCGTTGAGATCTTGGATCAGTTCTTCCTCTAGCATGTCTCTGGTCTGACAGTATCTCAGAAGCCGTTCGCCATGCTCGGTGAGAATTGCACCGATAGGTGTTCGTATGAAGAGCGTCAGCCCAAGCGCGTCTTCCAAATTCTTGATTCTTTGTGAGAGCGCGGACTGAGTGATGCTGAGTTGTTTAGCGGCTGAAGAAAAGCCCTCAGTCTTAGCAACGGACAAAAAAGCATCCAGGTTGGAGGAAGGTAGGCTCACGCCTATTAGAATCTTCGATGGATCAATTAAATCAATTAATTTTACTAACGTATTTGTTTTCAATACTTGTTTGACGAAAGGTTGAGGTGAAAAAATGAAAATTCAGATTTTTCTACTGGTGGGTGCCGTACTATTTTCCAAACTTGTAGGCGCGGCGACTGCCTATGATTGCGCGTCACCACGTCCAGAGATGGCGGGTCACCATAATATGGTCCTTTTCGGCTCCCCAGATGATCGGCTTTATGCCTATCATCTGCCGCTTTTTGCGGGAGCGACAAACGGTGTCACGGGCCATGTCCTCATGCACATTTATCAGGGGCTGTGGAAGGTGCAGTTAGATCCTGCGACGAAGAGTGCGTACGATCAGAAATTTTTAAAAGAGAGTACTCTGGACAAACCATTTCCATTCTTCTCAATTGGACCGAAGGGCCAGCGCTTTAAAGTGCCAGAGATGATTTGTGCTCCGAACTTTTCTTTAAGTGCGCTGGCGGTATTCGGTCATGTCGAGAGCAATCCTAATTTTCCCCAGCCCGAGACCTTGGTGAATGATTTGTCCACGGTCAGTGTGAAGGGAGCAGCTGTCTTTGCGAGAAGGTTTGATGGTACAGCGAAGTCAGAGCTTACGTTTGTGATCTTTGGGACTGCGAAGCAGTTCTACATGGCTCACTACCTGACAGACGATGAAAACAGCTTTGACCAGATTGTCGCCATCGAAATTCTGGACCAAGTGCTGAAGGCGCATGTCGAAACCAGCGGTGCAACGTTAGTAATGATACCAGTAAAAGCTGAAAATGAACTGGAGCCGATCACGGAAAACACAAATCAGAAAAGCCCAAATAACAAATGGAAGTTACCTGTCTCGCCGTAACCCCTGCCTAATTCGCGCCTAAAAATAAAAACCGATCAAATCTAAGATTGCTCGCTCAACAGAGGGGCCTTCGATGATCGACCGCGCAGCGACCTTGATAGATGAAATCCGGCAGCTGAAA
>JAFLCB010000033.1 GCA_017302795.1 Deltaproteobacteria bacterium
CATCGGACTCTTCTTTCATCGTTAAGAATTAAGTGTGGTAACAAAATTCTCGAACGAGAGAGTCCATGACTCAATCCTTCAACAGACTTGAGTCCGGGTCCTGTAAACGCAATTCCTACCTAATCCACTTCGTCACTATGAGGGATTTTCATGGGAACCCAAAGGAGCTGAGTCGAATCAATCGTCCAACTCTTCTTCGAGATTTCGTCGACGACTTCCATGCGACACGCGCCCCTGGGACAAACCAGCATGTGTCGATGATGAGTGTGCCGTTTTTTTTCAAAGCCAATCGCTCGCTCATAGGCGAGCCCCAGAGGACTCTCTAAGTGTAATACTTGGCGCAAGAGCTTACCCTGCGGGTGGATGTGAAACCCAGAAATCGTCGCTTCAGAAACCACCATATCCCTACTTCCAGCCCTTCGTGATATCGTCGATAAATTGACTGGAAGACTTGAAGCGAGTTGTTTTAAATCCGTGCTTGGTTTCATATTTCAAATGACGTTGTTCACCTGTTTCATCTTTTAACTTTCGCGACAAGCCCATCAGTTAAACTCTTTCAGCATCAGGATACGTTTTTTCGTTAGCCAAGTTTTCTATGTTTCCGAAGGCACTTGGGGATACTTCATAGACGCAAATTTCACCCATTCATCCCGGTACCTGAGCCACTTTTTCTGAGTTGCCCTGATTCCCTCTTTTGTTACAGTCCCTTCTCTTTCGAAGTCTTGGCGTTTCATGATTTTTGAATAAACAACGTTCAATTCTTTATCAGCCGTCTGAAAATCTACGTTTTCTTCGGGCCATTTTCCGTCCTCAAATGCCTTCACGCCCCCTAAAAAGTCCTGCCGCAATTCTGCTTGCGCGTCGACGATAAATTGAGCCCTCCCGGATCCGGATAGGTCATGTTCCGAAGTCGAGCTTTCATCAAAAAAATCTTTCGCTACTGTTCTAAGCTTAAAAAACGCTAGCCTTTGCGGTTCGGTCCAATTCTTCATAATATTGCCAAGTTCTTTGCCTCGCCTTTTATCAGCGATTTTTTCTGCATTAGCAGCACAGAATCCGCTGTTCAAACCGCTGGTGACATGGTCACAAAACGCGAAATCCGTCGTTAGCCTAGCCTGGTCTTTAGTTGCATGAAGAGTCCCGACCATCCCTTGAAGTTCTGCGGGCACCGAACTTCCCCGACAGATTAATGCGATGGCAAGATTAGCATTTCTTAGGACTCCCCACCCATTCGCATAAACTTCAGCCAAGCTCACATTGTCCTGTTCTTCTTGAGAAAGCAGACATTTTCGAAATTTCACGTGATCGACATCTTGGTCGATCCCTTCAATGTAGGTCCCGCATACTTGAGCACTATTTCGAAAGTTCTTTTTTTCAGATTCGGTGGGGAAGTCTGCCGATGGAATTTTCGGTTCTCCCGCCTCATAACAGCGGTCGATGACCCTGAAGGTTTCCGCTGAACCATACCCGATCTCGACATTCTTTTGCCGGGCGAGATCCGCAAACTTTTTGGCTTTCGCAACATCCGCTTTTGGTCCGGCCCGAAATATTAATGCGTCAAATAAAGGAGAGAACGCTTTAGCGTAGATTCTTTCGGCAGCTTTTTCGTAGTAAAAAACCGGCTCCAGTTTCCCGAGGCCCGCATAGCCTAACAAAAACCATGCTTCGCCCGATCCTTGATCGGCCGCTTTTTGAATCCACTTCGCTGCTTCTGATCGAGAATGTTCTTGCAAAGATTTTCCGTATTCCAATTGGGCATTCGCATCGCCCTTTTCGGCCGCTTCGCGCTGGGCCGCTGATGCATCTTTAGCATTGGCGAACTGTAAACCGAAAACACTGATAAACAGAAAAAAGGTCGCTACGAATGTGTTCATGCTCTCAAGTATGATGAACTTGAAAAGCGGGCGCATCCCTTTTTTTAGAATGCGCCCACCGAAATGCCATTGCAAACTATTCGACGGAGTCTGGGTTTCGCATAATCAATACAGCAGCCATAAATTTTGCGAGGTAATCTTTGTCACCTTCGCGACCATTTCGAATCAAGGTCCAAGCATCTCGTGTATCGAGGTCGACCATCGCTTTTTGAACAGCATTTTCGCCCATGTTGTAAGCCATCAGGGCAAGTTGCCAGTCCTTAAAGCGAAGATTGTTCGCCTGCAGGTAACGCATCGCTGCGTCAGTCAAAAGGGCCATGTCTAGACGCTCATCTTTTTGAGCATCAACACGTAGTCCATAGTTTCTAGCCGTCTGTGGAATAAACTGCCAGATCCCTGCCGATTTATTTGTCTGACTCACTTCACCCTGGGCAAGGTTTTGGTATCCGGATTCGACTATGGGAAGTGCCAGGATTTCTGCTGGCACTTGATACTTTTCAACCGCCTCGCTGATCATCGTGCGATGATTGGCCATTCGGTTAAGAGCACTTCGCATGTAATCTCGACCTTCAGGTGTGCCGATAAATCGATTGAGCTGCTTCAAAACTAGATCGTTTACCACAACAGGAATTCCCGCAACCGATCCGCCGGATTCTGAATGCACACGTGCTGCCATCGACTTCGCTTGCGCCAGACTGACACGGCGATCTCGAACTAAACCCTTAGAGGCGTAGGCAGCGATCCCCATTAGCATCGTCAATGATAGTCCGACCGCAAGCGCGACCGGCTTGCCATAATTTCTAGATGACGGTTCTGATGAATTTAAAAACATACGTTCAATTCTCCTCTTTAATAAATTGCGCCGGTTCGAAAACGCGAGCCCTGTCGCGCAAACAGGTGCACGGCTCCGATCTTTTGCAATCAATCCGGTTATTGCATTTTCCGCGACCTCAACAAGGCAGCGGGCATACGCCTGCGAATTGAAACGCTTTCGGCCGATCAGCGCTTCGTCACAAGCAAACTCTTGAATCTCGTAGATCCATTTGTTCCAGAAATAAACTGCAGGATTGAGGATACAAAGGAGCCTCAAACCCCACTGCAAATAAACCGAGCGCGTATCACCGCTTCGGTGATGCTGGAGCTCGTGCGACACCGCCATTTTCATATCAAGAGGGCGCGCCAGGATTGTGGACGGAATCACCACATTGGCTTCACCCGGAAGCCAGAATGAAAACGGAACTTGAGCTTCATCACTTACAAAAACTTGAACTCGTCCAATTTTTCTAACGATGAACGATCGGTGCCTTAACGTCAGAATTCGCCGAAGATCGCGAAGCAGGTAAAAAGCGCCCCGGAAAAAAATCACGATACCTAGTGCGATCCAAATCAACGCAAAAGAGTCTGCTTTGACTGTCGACGATCCGTTCAAGGTGGGCAGGCTAAGATATCCCGCGCGATTGGATGTTTTATATTCTTCACTGAAACTTTTTATCGATTGGGCCGACCAAACCTTCGCTGCAGGCTGAAAGACTTCATTGCTGGGAAAAAATGGTTGAGCGAATGAAAACGTCAAAACAATCAGCGCCGTCATCTTGTGAAGGTGAAGCTCTTCGTTGGCAGAAAGTCGAATCCGTGATTTTGCAATAAACGCTGTCACGAACAAAAGACCGAGAACTCCTATCAAGATGAGAAGATTAAGATTCAAGTAAAACGAAAGTGCAGCCGCGAGACTCACTTCGTCTCCTTTTGCCGATTGATCAGAAGTTTTAGCTCTTCAATATCTTTTGACTTCAATTGGCCAGAATCCAGCAGCTGCTTTACAAGTGCCACCGGCGTACCGTCAAAAACACGATCGACTATGTGTCTCACGGTACGTGCTTCATAGGTCGACTTTTCAAGACTTGGAACATAGATGTGCCCGCGACCTTCTTTTCGAGTCGTCACGACCATCTTCTGCTCGAGAATTCTTAGGATTGTAGAGACCGATGTGTAAGCGAGATCACGCCCCGCCGGCAGCCCGGCGATGACATCCGCAACGGACCCTTCACCGATCCGCCAAAGAATTGTCATCAACTCGAGTTCGCCCTCTGTAAGAAGCTTGGATTCCGACTCAGAAGCTTTTACTAAGGACTTTGCTTTTACTTTTGTCTTTGCCACTTGAGTCTCCCGTGAATAGATCATCAACTAAACTCTTAGTCGTTAGCAACTAATATCTTAGTTGAATGCCTCATGCCGGGGCTATCCATTTAATCTCAGCTATTTAGCGCGAATGACAGATCGCGATAGAACAGGTCTGGCTTTTCAAGCCACGGAATGTGGCCACACTCTTCAAACACAGTGAGCGTTGATTTCGGTAGCTCGGAATTCAATCGATGGAACTGTTGAAGCGGAGTTGCATCATGGCTACCGGCAAGTAGCCAGATCTTGGATTTCGCGCGCGCCACATTTTCCCATTTGAACCAGTTCGACTGCGCTTCCCAAATATACTTATTAACCTCTCGATCCGGAGGCGGATCGAAAAAATAGTCTTCTAAAAAGGTTGCTCGAAGTTCCGGATCGAAGATCCAAGATTTCACTCTCAACTGCATCATTTGCCGATCGCAGTCTTCAACAGTTTTAAAATCAGATTGGTCGCGGGCGCTATTTCTCTTCAAGCGAAGTTCTTGCCAAGCTTGATGACTCGAGGGTCCCATCGCGGCAAGCAGTGCTTCGCCTGATAGCCTCTCCATTTCGGAATCGAGCGGTCCCATGTTGAGGAGGGCCGCGTGCGAATAATCCTCTGATGAGTGCATACATGCATAGAGCCCGTACATTGCGCCCCATGAATGACCGACAAGGCGAACTGGACCCGAGGTAAACTTTCGTCGAACCCTTTGAAGATCGTCGAATAGGAGCTCTGGATGGAAGTTTTCTTTGGATCGCGATTTCAACGTGGAAGCGCCGGTACCTCGCTGGTCGAAGAAAATAAACTGGTACGTTGATTTCAATGTGCTTGAATAAAAAGGTTCGGCCATGCGCTTCATGTAATGGTGAGTATCGCCAGGACCACCGTGCAGAAAAATGACCGGTTCACCCGCCCCCACCGCGAAAACTGCGAGCTGGCCGCCTTGGATGTCCACACGAGATTCTAAAACACTTGCCACCATTGCAGCGACTATCCCGAATTGCGGTCGAAAAAGTTAGTTCGACTGCGTCGAAGCGCGACACTCGTTTGACGGAATCAAGTTTCTATAAAAGAAAGGTGGGCATGAAATACTTCCTAATAATGGTCCTAAGTTCGATGGCTGCATTAACTGGATGCACCACTTTCAGCAGACAGGAATGTCGTGAAATGAATTGGCAGAAAACTGGCGCGGATCTCGCCCTCCGCGGGCACACCCAAAACCAAGCAAGGGATTTTGCCAACCGCGAATGCTTAGATAATTTTGGGATCAAACCCAACTATGTGGACCTCATTTCAGGGTTTAATTCTGGAATTCAAAAGTTTTGCACTCCTGAATTTTCGCTAAAATTCGCTGCCGAGGGCGGCATTTACCAAGGCACATGCCCGGAAAATGTCGAGGAAAAAGTCCTCGCTCAACATAGCACTGGGCGGGTTATCTTTCTAGAAGGCACCGTCGCAAAACTAAAGCGAACGATTTCAGATCTCGAGTCTGAAGTTTCCCGCCTCAAGAGTGAAAACAGCGATCTCGAAGCAAAACTTCGTTCAACTAAATAACCTAAGGTTATCGGCTATGAATGTTCTTATCACAGGCACCTCTCGGGGAATTGCCTGGTAGAGGGAGCAACGGGGCGGCGCTAATAAGCGCCGACCGTTTAGTGGGCGGCGCTAATAAGCGCCGCGGAACTAAACGCAGCTAATTCGAGTCGACGTTATTCTTAATTTCAGACGCTTTATCTTTTACGACGTCAGAGGATTCCTCGATTCGATTTCCGGCCTCTTTGGCCATGCACTCTACTTTGCTGTCGCCAGTCAGCTTGCCGCAAATAGCTTCTTTCGTTCGATTTACACCCTTTTTCGCGCTTCTCTTAACAGACTTCCCTGTGACTGTTGCTTTTTCCGAAAGGGTTTCCTCTGCTCGAACTGAGGTAACACCCAACAAGGTCAACACACCTAAAGTCGCAATCATCATTTTCATAAATCCTCCTTCGGTGTCTGCAGCTGAGCGCCTTTAAAAACTAATTTACAAGCTCGAACATCTTCGGATCGCTCTTTATCTGGTAGCAGAGACCAAGGGAGCCTCCCTGAGGCCTACCCGGGCAAAAAGAAACGCGACGCGTTTCAAAAAAGTACCCCCTACATTTTTGAAATGCGTCGCAATTAAAAAACGTAAGAGGTACTTTCCGGACATGGATGCGCTCTTGAATTCGTTCCTTTTGGTATGCGTAAGCGAGATGGGCGATAAGACCCAGCTTTTGGCGCTAGTATTGGCCGCAAAATTTCGGAAGCCCTTACCGATCATGATGGGAATCCTTGTTGCAACGATCTTGAATCACGCGCTTGCCAGTTTTGCCGGCTCTTACGTCACTCAGTATTTATCGCCTCAGGTCTTGAAATGGATTCTATCTGGAACCTTCGTCGCATTTGGCTTTTGGATGCTGATTCCGGATAAAGACGAGGGATTGAAAACTGAAACCAAATGGGGGCCGTTTGTCACAACGACCATCGCTTTCTTCTTTGCAGAGATGGGGGATAAAACCCAGCTTGCAACGGTCGCTTTAGCCGCAAAGTTTGCCGCTCCTGTTTTGGTAACCGCGGGAACTACGGCGGGGATGCTGGTCGCCGATGGCCTCGCCGTATTTTTCGGTCATCGGTTTACAGAGAAAATTCCGATGCGCCTGGTGCATAAGATCGCCGCCGCACTTTTCATCCTTTTCGGCGTCGCAATTTTCCTTGGCTTCTAACGTACCTCCTACATTTTGGTAGCGCAGCTGCGCTACCAAAATGTAGGAGGTACGTTTTAGATAAGGCAAAGAGCTATCACCAAGCTGCCTATTCCAAACGAGATCAGAGTCGCTTTTCGGTAGGGCTTCACCGTCCACGCCAGCCATAGACCGGAACAGGTCGTAAAGATCAACGCCAGGCCAAAAGCCACTTCGAACCATTTCATCGCGACCGGACCGTGCCCTTTGTGAATTTCAATCAATCGCTTCATCAAATTCGGTTCAATTTCCGAGAACACAATTTCGGGCTTATCAACCGAGTCTGAAACATTGGCGGTGTAATGAACTCGGGACGAGGGACGAAAGGTAAACTCTTTCCCTCCGCCGCGAATGTACGAGAAAGAATAATCAATGGAATTGGCGGCAAAGATTTCTCGGAAAAAGGACTCTTGTTCCGCCTCATCGGTAGGAATGGCGACCGCGGGGATCCGAAAAGATTCGGTTTTCGTCTGATCACCCTTGAAGCCTAGAATGTACATTGAGCCTGTGAATGGCATTAACAATAGAAGCGGCATAAAGAGTGACGCGAGACTTAGGTGAACGTAGGTCATGACTTTTCGTGTGTTCATAACCTACGGTCTAGAAATTTTGAGCACAGAAGGCAACCGAAAGTGAAGTCTTAATTAGTCAACATCTGGCTTGTATGGCGACTTTGCATGCTCAGCATTCAAATTCAATCCTTGAGAAGACTTTGTGAGTGCCTCGTCATAAGTCAATTTGCGGTAGTTGAGAATTGCGTTTACAACGCGCCCTCGTTCGAGAGGTTTTCGACTTAGATCATTTCTAGTTCTGCCGTCACCTCCGTTTTTTCGATCACGTATTTTTTGTAGAGTTCGTACCCATC
>JAFLCB010000034.1 GCA_017302795.1 Deltaproteobacteria bacterium
TCATCGAAGTCTGGTACAATCGGCAGCGAACTCACTCTTCGCTTGATTACATGTCACCAGTCGACTACGAAACGAAATCTCTCAAGTCCGCATAAAACTTTGTCCGTTTTTTCGGGGGAAGATCACATCGAAAACGCCTGACATACCAATCGGAATATCGAACCCAGTCTCCTTTATAGCAATTTTGATTGCGGACTTTAGTTTTTCTACTGAGTTCGCTATGTCGATGTCTTGAGTTGCCTCCTTGAAGCCATAAGCGAGCGTCGCTGCCGTGCCCCCAATAATCACTATCTCGTGTTTCGAGGAAATATTGCGGTCGATCGCCTTTAGGAATTCAATGATCTGGTCTTCCGAATAGCGTTTCATTTAACTTCCTTGAAGCGATCGAAGGTTGATTTAAAACTGTCCATGCTTAAATTCATTCGAAACTTCCACCGCCGAGCAACTTCTGGGGTATTTCGCTCCGACAGCTCTCTCATCATTGTCGATTTCGTTTCGAAGAAGTCTTTCACTTCTTTTACTCGTTTGTCTTTAAACAATTTCGAAAGCTTTTTTAATTTCGGTGAATGGGCCAGCTCGGCCGATAGCTCCAAAAACATACCAAGTTCTTGTTTGGCTTTTAGTTTTGTCGCCCAATACTTAAGAAGCTCCTGGTCCAAGCTATCGAGGTTTTTGAATAGCGCTAATGGTAATGTCCTCGCGACTGAGGGGTCTTTTTTCGCATGAACTGCTGACCTCACCAGCGTCTCCTCCAACGACTTTTCAGGTACGAAGCGAACCGACCGCTGAGCATCAAGCACAAGTGGTGCTCCGAGTTCCTGAAGTGAGGCTCGAACATTATTTTCAGTTTTTACGGACTGATCTCGACCTTTAAGGTTGAAGAGAAGTAGCAGCGCTTGCTTTAGATCTGACGGAAGCGACATTCGATAAGTGGTTCGGCCGCCGGAGGACTCTTTAGCGAGGACTCCCATAGATTCTAGTTTGGCGACTTCAGCGTGAGTAGTCGCGTAGGGAAGTCCGGAGAGTTTAGCTAGATCGGTTTTCGAATAAGCGGTCGATCCCGAAACCAAAAGTTCCAAGAAAGTTCTGTGCTCGTTAGATTTGAGAAAATAGCCACCAAAGTCCATACAGTAATATTATCGGAATTTCGATAAAGATGCAATAGTCCTAAATATATATTTTTTAAGGGTAATTCGCCCGACGGGAGCCAATTGAGATGATCTGAGGCCTTAGAAATTGCAGTGCCGCCAACTCGAAAGAATTGCGATCGAATATTCCGACAAAGCTTTCGGTAGGCTTGTTTCGAATCGGCTAAAGTAGACGATCTCACTAATCCGGAGATTGGCGACGAAATGTTAAGTTTGTCGCATCGTTTGCAACCGAAACCACAGTTAGGTTCCAATTCGGTATTCAGGTGCGTGCCACGTGGAACTCCAATCAAGCGGCTCAGATAAAGCGTAAATTTGACCGTATTCTTTTGCAAACGCAGTCGCAATCGATTCGTCGTTAATAAAAACGGCATTTTCAAATGACTCAGTGGCGTTTTTTGTGAAATTGAACGAGCCAGTCCAAACTGCGTGGGGTTTAATAATTCGGTATCGCTGCGGATTTCCATCATTCAATTCAGCGCTACAAAATACGACAAATTTGTGGTGAGCGCGAGGCCAAGCGGGGTTACTATCAGTATTTATATTTCCAACGCACCTTATAGGATCAACCGATGGATCACTAGCGACACTTAGTGAACCTGCAATTCCCGGCAAGCCGTGTCTATCGTATTTGAAATTTAAATTCTCATACTTGTCTCTTAAGGTTTGGCGCCACCCGCTGCTCGGATCAAGATCGGGTCGCAAGAAGTCTTCTTTTTGTATGACGAGAGAGCAGTTGGTCTCAGCTAGTGCATCTAGTATTGTGTAGTTCGTGAGCCACGCGACACAGCCGAGTATGACATCAGCGCTGCGGATCTTTTGAACTAATATGTTCTCAAGGTTTTTGAAGTAAACCTCTATCTTTCCAACATCTATCGAGTAGTCAAATTGGGCAATCGGAGAAGAGTCAGTTTCAATCGAAAGTTCATTTAAGTTTCTGATTTTTTTTGCCACTTGCGCCTCACGTGTTTGAAGAATCTGATGGAACTCACTTTTTCCGATTTTTTTCGATTTCTTTTGTTCTTTTTTCGATCTCACTTCGCCAAGTCTCCAAGGTATTTATGTCGAGAAGAAGCTCCTCGGGGTCCGGCACAGCAACGCCTCCTGCTTCGGCCTTGTCGTGTGCGTAATTCGAACATTTCGCCATGCCAGCGGTAATCTGCTTGTAGTCATCGTCAGAAACAAAAACACCTGAGAGCTTTTGCGTCTCGATACCCTTTCGGAATCGAATTACTACACCTCTCAGCAGTACCTCTTCTATTGCCCGCTCCCATGCCATCCTAAGTTTAACGTAAGCGTCGACTGTTTGCTCGCGATGCTCCTGTTCGTCGCCGTTCTTGTAAAGCTTTGCAATTGCTTGATGACGGTCTCTTAGGTAGCTAATTCGCTTGGTCGTACTCGTCGCTTCAAACGGAAGTGCTGGGTCGGCGACGCCGAACCCCTGGGGTCGGCGGCCCAAGCTTTGCGTCATAACTGTCGTTGATGCTGCCGAAGCTTCATTCTCAAGGATCGATAGAAAATAGATATCATGCGTAAATACGATCACCTGACGTCTCAGTGATTCTTGTGCGATGCGCTTCGCGACCCGTTCGCGGCGACCGTGATCAAGTGAGGATACTGGATCGTCAAAAATGATAGGTGCAGTCGAATCACCCAGACTGACTTCTGCAAAAAAAGATGCGAGTGAGACCGCTCTTTGCTCTCCTTCGCTCAAAATTTCAGACGTCTTTCGACTCTGTGGAAGTTTAAGTTTCAGACTGTGAAGTGATCTGCCTTTGTCAGCTCGACTGTTGAGCGTAACACTTAATGCCCCTACACCGAGAGCTTTGAACTCTCGATTAAGAGTTTCGGCCAATTCTTTCGATACGACTTTATCCGTCAGCTCAGACGCCTTTGTCGTCAATGTGTTCGTTCTTAACGCGGACATGCACTTGCTGAGCTTGTCTAGATACCGTAGCCGTTCCGCAGCTTGTAATATGCTAGCTTCGACCGACTTTAATTTGATACGAGCATCGAGCTCGTTAAACAGCTTTTGCATATCCTCTCGGCTCCCATGGTCCGCCGCGTTTTCAAGAAGAGCAGCCTGAATATCGATTTTCTTTGCAAGCTCAGTGATGCGGATCGAAGGATTTATGAGTTCGTCGCCAAGTTCGTGCCAGGAATTGGCATCCATGGCACTTTGTATTAGAGTTTTTCGTCTTCTGAGCTCATTTTCCAGTCTACGAATGTCGGATGCCAATTGCTGGTCGTAGGCTTCAATTTCAAGAAATGTCTCGTCGTCTATTCGCAATTTGAATTCAATAGAATCAAAAGGGCGCCTGGCCGCTAGTAGGTGCTCTCGTGCGTTCGCTGCTGCTGTCTCGGTATCGTTTTGAATAAATTTACCAAAGCGTTCCAGACGTTTTGCGCCTTCATTTAGGGGTTGTTGGCAGAGTGGGCAGTTTGAGCTGGTGTCCAAATGCGGAAATTGTTGGTCTAGGTGAGATTCTAATGCAAAGTTTTTTGCTGCCTGGAATAAATGCCTCCATGCATCTCCGCCGGTGCCAGGAAGTAGTTTTTCTGTTTTTTGAAATTCATCAACTGCAAGTTCTGCAGCTCTTTTTGTTTCGACTACCGTAACAGAATGGCGTTTAAGGTCTTCGACAGATTTACCGTGAACTAGAGCGAGATCAGAGGTTGCATTATTTGAGATTGTAGTTAGACGCCTCGATCGGGACCTTAGGATTGCTGCCTTCTCTGCGGGATTGCTATCTCTGAGACTGTTACCGAGCTCTCCATGTTTTGCTTCCTCATCGGCGGTCAATGTCGATAGTGATTTGATTTGCAGATCCGTCGTTTTAGAAGAAAGCGAGGAAATAAGTTTACCAACTTCTGTGTTTCCAGCCAGAAGAGAGAACGGCGAGAGTTCAACCGCGAAAGTTTTCTGTTCATGCTCTACCATTGATTTAAGCTGTTTGAAGACTCTAGCCAAAGAGTCAAAGATGTCCAGACCGGCAGGAAGATAGGAAAAGTCATCTTCGTTTTCTAGGTAGAAGCGTGCGCATCTGGTGTCGAAAATTGTAATTGCCGAGAGATCGGGTGGCGATGGTTGTCCGTTCCGCCAGTGATAGCAAATGTTTGATTCGTTGATTTTCAGTTCAAGCTCAGCCTCCGCTTGTCCGACCTCCGCAATTGAATGATTTGCGTTGGGATGGATAGGTTCAGCTTGGTCTCTTGCGCGACAGGCGCGTTTCAGTACTCGAGAGTAGCCTGATTTCCCAGAGCCGTTGTCTCCATATATGATTGTGAGACCGCTCTGCACGAATTCGAGACGCTGGCCTGGGGCGATAGCGTTGACATTCTTCATATTCTTAATTGCAGTTAGTGATACCTTTTTTTGTTGCGATATTGGCGCGGGAATGTGAACTGAGCTTAGTGTGTTGGGCTTACGACCTTTGTTGTCTGGAATTCCATGTTCGCTCTTGAGTAGAGCGAAAAGATCTTCGATGTCTCCTTCATCAAGTACCTGCTTGGTTAAGAGTCGCGCTACAGCGTCGCTTTGCCAAGCCTGGAGAGTTCCTGCCCAATCGAGTATGTCCTGTAGAATCGCCATGTGCCCTCCTGCAAGTGATTGTTTGGTGTTGTTGCTCAGGATATCAACACGTTGAATGTCGAATGGTACTTGGTCGAGGCCGGATTTTTTTAAGTTAAGAAATCTTAAGTTGCAGACACTTTGATTTCGGTCTTTTGGTACGATCGCGAATGATTAATCTCTTCCGATATTCGAGACCTAACGAAACGCATGTTCTGATTGTCGCGAACGCGCGACGGGGAACACGCGTTTCGCTTTGGTTCAGCGAATGAGTTGCGCAATCGAATACAGTAGTTTTTGAGTGTACAGGAGGTCCTGGTTGGTTTGCAGGCCTAAGCGAAACAAAGTATGTTTAAAGAATGGCTGTTCGGTCCGGATTTATTTTTATTGTGTGCGCCGCAATTGTGCTAGCAGTTTTTAATTTTTCTAGAACGGGGCAGATTGGCAATAAAGACCAAAATGGTGCTATTGGCGAAATAAGCAACCTCAATTCAAATACTAATGCAGGTGTAGATGTACAAGTGCAAAGCACTCCGATGATATCGCCTGAAAAGCCGCCGATTAAGGAGCCAGGCGTGCAGAATGCGCTCTCCGCGACTCCAAAGCCAAACCCAAATGCAACCCCAGTTCCTTCGGTTTTTAATATTATCGAAATATTTGAAGGTTTGCCGACAACCAAGTGGTACTACCGCACTCAAGACCCAAAGCTTGTTGATGGTGCCGAGAATGAATCCTTCAAAAGGTACGGCAGACACTTTGATGGACGTTTAACGCCGTTAATTGACCTAAAGGAACCTCTCTGGTTTGCAATGGGCATAAATGAAAACTTCAAGCTGTTGGTAGAAAAATTCAAATATTCTGATTTGAATGAAGTGGCTTTTCGAAACGGAGAGTTGATTTCAGAATTTAAAATCTCAGAAATTTCTTCAGACGCTCCAGTTTGCTTAGTTTACTTTAGCCGAGGAACCGCTGAGAAACTAGCTTATGAATACCCCAATGTTTATTTTGAGAATGCGGTTTTGACCGAGCGCGGAAACGACATCCGTGGTGTACGGGTTAATGTCAACTTTAGTCACAATACGAGTTTCGAGGGTTTTATTCGAGCTTTCGAATGCTTGATTCGCATAAGTAATCCGAACGATAAGATATCAAAAAAAATTCTCCTTCTGCATCTCGTCGCAACCTTAGGGATCGACGGATCGCTGCAGCGTAAACCGAGTTCGGAATAGTCAGGTGCCTTTCTCAGGTATGTGGTGCTCCCAATTTAAAGGGGTTAAAATTGCGGAATCTCAGGTTGTTCCCATTTGGATTAGGTAGGAATTGCGTTTACAGGACCCGGACTCAAGTCTGTTGAAGGATTGAGTCATGGACTCTCTCGTTCGAGAATTTTGTTACCACACTTAATTCTTAACGATGAAAGAAGAGTC
>JAFLCB010000035.1 GCA_017302795.1 Deltaproteobacteria bacterium
ATTCATCGAAGTCTGGTACAATCGGCAGCGAACTCACTCTTCGCTTGATTACATGTCACCAGTCGACTACGAAACGAAATCTCTCAAGTCCGCATAAAACTTTGTCCGTTTTTTCGGGGGAAGATCAAACATCCTTTCCGCGTTTTGGCTGCTTGGTGGTTTCCGTCATTGCTCGATACCGTCCATCGAGATTTGGCTCCGCATGGATTTCTTGGCACCTTTTGATTTTAAGTCCATCAATGCGCGAATGGCTGAATCAATGTCGATCTCTTTTTGGCTAGCCATCAGTCTCAATGATTTTCTGATATTCGTGTGTTTGGCTTGAAGGCCTCGGATATCAAGTTTCGCAGTAAGTAAAATTTCGTTCACTATGTCGGAATATGTGATCGTGCCGTTTATAAATCCATCATTTGCTTCTTTCGTGAGTCCCTCAATGGCGGTCCAAGTCTCGTCATTAAGTACAACCTGTAATTTCCTTTTCATTATCGGCCACCTTTCTTGAGCTTTGGTTGTGGAATCATGAATGGGCTAGGAGGAAGATCTCCGAAGTAGATTTCAGTTTGCCGAGTCATCTCATCGCGATCCTCTGTAACTTGTTGGTGGACGAAGTAGGACGTTATGAGGCCGATTCCAAGACCGATACTTGCACCAAGTCCCACTTCTTCTATGGACGGATTTCTTCCGCTTAATCTATTTCCAGCGTAAGTTGCAGCGGCTCCGGTTAAGGCACCTGTTGCTGCGCCAAGCCTGAATGATTGATCGAGTGTCGTACAAGACACCGAGAGAGGCACAATGGGGCTCAATAAAATTATGCATTTCATTTCGCATTCCTCCTGCTTTTTAAATTCAGTGGAGGAGTGGATTTAGTAGTTGGGGTTAAGTGGAAAAGTGATTGTTCGGAAAATAAATAAATTTATACATGAGCGGGACTATGCGACTGAACCTCAGGAGACGGTTCCGCGCCGTTACTTAGCAATCGGTCGAGCAGATATATCGCCGTGGTCAAGAAACCACCCATAATGAGAGTCCACGCGCCAAGCAGATACATGAATAGTGGCTCACCATGGCCTCGGGGACCGTACATCGAAATCGCAATCACGACGCTTCCAACCAGAATGCCCATGCTGCTCAAAAACAATCCTTTGCTCCGCTTCCACTGCCTGAAAGTAGCAATTCCGGCGACGATGAGGGTGATCGAAGCGACAAACTGTAAAACGACATGAAGAAGTAGAGAGTTAAATTGGGGCACGAACGAATCCCAACCAGTTACAATGAAGTACACCCATGCTGCCAGCCAGACCGCTCCGAAGGTACTGGTTAAAACGGCCACTGCAAATCTTTGGACGGTATATGTCCTCTTTCCCTTTGTTACTGGCGCAAATTCCTCTCCCTTGTGAAATGGGGTGCCGCCAATGAGTACGAAGCAAAAGTTTATTCCGAACATCATCATCATGAAGATGATGAGGCCAATTACGAAGTACATATTCCGTCCCTTTCTTTTGGTTATAAGACAGAATGGCTCAATGTTGAGGAAATTTGTCTCGGCCGTACTGCCAAAGCCTTCAGTTTGGAAATAGAGCTATCGCATATAGTTTGCTGCAATTTCTTTACCATTTGGCTGAACTGTAAAGAAATCTCATTGCGGCCGAACTAAACTAATTGAGGAGATCTCGCCTAGCTTCATTGCTGATGAGCCTCCTTTAAAAGTGAAGTGGGCAAATTCCTTTAGCTTCTAGCGAATGCAATCAGTGCATCAAAGTCATTTTGATCTGCCTTCTTAAGCGCCGCTAGATAGTCAGAACGAGTTTTGCCTTCCAGTTCGAGTGGCGTATAGGCTCCATTTGTACCCCAGCTGAACCTCGGGGCACCGTTCTTTAATAAAATCAAATCAGTCATGAGGCGAGCATGACGTCCATTGCCGTTTGGGAAAACATGTATTTGGACGAGCCGGTGATGAAAACGCGCCGCTGTTTCATCGAGACTGTAAGTGCTGTTCTCAAACCAGTACTTGGCGTCTCCGATAAGCTGACCCAAGTCGTTCATGATGTGCTCTTTACTGACTCCGATATTTGTATTTGATCGTCTAATCTGACCTGCCCATTTCCATACATCGCCTAACATCTTTTGATGCAGTTTAAAAATGAAGGACGCATTTAAGATATCCTCTTGGATTTGCTTTTCTGCCCAGACATATCCATCGGCAATGTTTGATTGTTCGGCTTGGTTTAGTTCGCTCATTGTCGAAATATAGTCGGGAATCAAATCTTTAAGGCCATCTGGCTCGATGGGAGTAGCGCCGCTTGGAAAAGAAATTTTGAATTTAGACATTCTTTTTCCCTTTTGTTTCCACGTCCCAAATTCTATTGTCACCAGATTCAATGAGCTGATTCGCGATGCGCTTGATTTCGTTCTGTACTTGCTTATCTGATGTGCCTTGTGCCTCGAGCTTCATTGTATGAGACACTTCTTTGAGAATTTTCGATGCAGCGGCGATCGCTTTATTTCTAATAATGTCGTCCAGAGTTGCGCCACTTTCTTGTGGAACAATGGCGTAAACGACCTTGCAGTCCATCGCTCGGGCCGCATTTTCGATTGATTCGAGTGTCACTCGCTTCTTCGGTTCGCGCTTTTCTAGCTGATTGATCGATCCGTGACCGACGCCAACTCGTTCGGCAAGCTGTCGAATGGAGAGACCGAGCGAGCCCCGAATGGCCTTCACCCAACCTGAGGGTGGCATTGGTTCGTTCAATTTCGATAGTTGATCGAGCTTCTGCTGAACTATTCGCTTTTGATTGCTCTTCTTCTTTTTGTCGGTCTTCATTAGGCCCTCGCTCTGTATACTTCTAAGTATGCATATCGGTCTTTAGTGTATACTTATAAAGCTACAAACGTCAATGATATGTATACCTATAGATATGCATCTCATGTCTTAAATATTTGATTTCACTGTAAGTCTCATATTTGCTTACTGGACTAACGGTATTGTTTCCCTGATGTTCACCTAAGCCTCCGTAGTTCCGGAAACCGAATCTTGAAAACGCTCGAAGCCCCATGGGGTGTCTCATGGCCGTGTGCTATAAGCACTGCACCGACTCCCGTCGGAAGAGTCTTTAAGAGATCGGGCGAGGCTCTGAATTGGCGTGCGTCTCGAGTTGTTCCCTCACCAACCACTTCTGCTGCCTCTATGTCCTTACTGTTTGTAATCCTCTGGGTGGTTTTCTGAAATTCCTTCGTCCCGAAGCATCTGGCAATGAATTCCGCGGAATCTGGATCATTGATTCGAAGTACAATTTTGGTGGCCGAGTTATCCGTAATACGATTTAAGAATCCAGGCGAGACTTCCAACACATCGCCAATACTTTGATGAGAAAAGTGTAGGGCAAATCCAGCGGACCTGGCTTTTGAAATCAAATCCGCAAATTCAGGGCAGGCAAAAGTCGCAAACTCGTCTACGTAAACTGGAACGAGTTTTCTTGGTTTTTCCTGCCCTCGTTCCTTGTGTGCCGTGCCCGCCAAAAAACTTAAATGGTTGATAAGGAGTTTTCCGACAATGCCGACAATCTGTGGCGACATGAGACTCTGAAGTCTAAAGTAGATTACGACTCCCGATTCTGCGGTCGATAGGTTGATTTTTGCTTCCGAATTTGGCGATAAAATATTTTTTAAGTGTCCTAGCGATAATGATTGAAGCTGATCCCTAAGACCCGATAGCTCTTGAAAGTCTTTGATCGCAATTGCTTGAGGCGAACCAGGGGTACCCGCAAATGCCGAATACGAATCTTGAGTCTCAAGAATCTTCGCGACTTCGATGAGAGAAGGATTCCTTTCGTTTAAATCATGAAAGGTTTGAAATATTCTTTGAAGCGCAGAAAGCGCCTTCGACTTATAGTACTCCTCGCTCCAAGTTAGCGAGGAAAAAAGTCTTTGTGCTGCTTCTAGTGCTGAACCTGTATCGAGCGGATCATAACCAAGAGACTCGCAGTCTGTAAGATCAAAAACGAGAAGGCGGTCCTTCGGAACCCACAATTCTAATTCATTTAAAAAAGACGCATCACCTTTGGCGTCGAGAATTATGCTTCCAAGCCCGCGCTGAACGTCTTGCTTTAAGAAATTAAGTATTACGCTTTCGGTTTTTCCAGATCCCGTTGCACCTAAGATATGAACATGTCGAGTGCGAATCAGATCCGGTAGAAAAATGATTTCGTCAAGATCGGTGTCCAAACCCATTGCCACTGAGTTGGCTGAAGGCAGAAGAAGGTTTTTTGGCAGTTCCTTGATATTTGCTCGCCGCTTTCTATTTGCTCTTCCCCATGATGAAAAAAAATGGATTGCAGCAAGTCCTGATAAGGTAACGACGAGTGCTGCGGCAAAAAATAACAAAGCCTTGTCCACCTTGTTGAGTGATGAATGGAAATCAAAAATCCATAGACTGAGTAAACCGGCTGGGACCAATAAGAGAGCGGTATGGTTTTGGTGGTTCACTAATTCTGTCCTGGAAAATAGTCAGTAAGTTCAACAAAGAACTCAGTCATTGGTTTAAGCGTGAGCACCTGAGCCCGGTTATGAGCGGTGCTCGCTTCTGATTGGAACTCTTGCATAAGCCCTGCGGCCACAGCGCGAGCGACGAGAGTTTTAAAATCGCCATTGTCAGCGCCGGCATCCACCGAATTTGGATTGTTAGCAGCTGATCTGATTGCAGCCCGCGCGAAAAGCCCTTCTTTCTTTGAGCCATTGACCCCATATGTTCCATCGAGACTTAGTGCTCGTGCAGAAATCGGAACCGCGACCTCAAGTCGCCGTGGATGCCGCACAAACTTAAAATTCATTGTGACTCGTCCTGTGCTGTTTTCAGGAGATGCATCGCCGATGATCGTTGCGCCGATAAATTCTCGACCAAGGCCTTGATCCATAATTTGAACGTGAACGGGAGTGTTAGAAAATGTCTCAAGAACGTTCATGAGTCTTACTTTGACCAATGTTCCGGGAGCCCGTTTTGGAAAAGAAAATCCTCGATTGCCGCTCCCGACACTGTTCGATCCTTGAAAGCTGATGATCTGCGAATGCTTTTCCATTCGGTCGATCTTAATTTCGGCTCTCTTTCGATCCGTGGACTTCGTTGGAGCAGAAATCGAAGATTCGACGACTTTATAGAAAATGATGGCACTGATTGGGATCAAGCAAAATACGACAATGTCTTTTGCAAGTAGAGCTAGCTGAAAGCGCGGAGTACCGCCTGGATAGTCTTCTTCTATCCATCTCTTTAAAAGACGCTCTTTATGTTTTTGAAAAGGATTCGATCTTTTCATCGCTTTGATTCCTTTAAGGTTTCAGTCCATGAGGTCGCTAAACCTTTGATTGGCACTATTAAAGAGACGTTTTTAAGATCAGCCGGAACATTTGGCTTAGCGAAAATCAATCGAGCTTTTAGATATGAATCCCGCTGCGCCTCTCTCCGTTCAGACCATAATTTCGTAGGACTAATGGCTCTGTCCTTGTATTTGAGTCTCACAAGATCCCAGTCAGGCACAATTTTTCCTGAAGAATCGGCTGCAATCACAAAATCGACGGTTAGGTAGTCCTTCTTCTTATCGAGCTCTGAGCTTTTAATGTGGAGACCGCGCTTGTATTTGAGCGAAGTCGAAACTTTTGATTTCTCAGTCACCTTGGGTAAAAATGCCTGAAATTTCTTATAGTACGTAGGCTCCGATTCTTCAGATGCGGTCAGTAGAAAGAGTCTTGTTTCTTTTGATTTGAGGTAAACGAACATATTGGTCGTTGCGTATGGAACTAGCGGCTTTATCACGATAGATTTCCCTAAGCGTTCAACTTGAAAAAAATTTTGATCCCCAAGCACAACTTGAGTCGGGTGCTCTTCAAATTCTAAGATCGTGCTAAAACCAAGTTGTAGGAAAATAGGGAACGCCGTAGGTGAGGCATTTGCAATTGAGGTATGATCTTCCCCCGAAAAAACGGACAAAGTTTTATGCGGACTTGAGAGATTTCGTTTCGTAGTCGACTGGTGACATGTAATCAAGCGAAGAGTGAGTTCGCTGCCGATTGTACCAGACTTCGATG
>JAFLCB010000036.1 GCA_017302795.1 Deltaproteobacteria bacterium
GTACCACATAGTACTTATCGACACTTTACGCTTCGAACCTTAGCTCTTGGTCTAGCCGTCCCGAATTGAGACATTCATTTCACCTGCGCTATGCATCTGCGCACCATTTCGAGCCAAAATAGAATCTTATCTGAGTTCAAGATAACGACGCTAATTTGAATTGGCTGAATTTGTGACCTTTTCAAAAAAAGATGAAATTCATAAATTCATAAAAGGATTCGTTCAAATCAAAATAGCGCAAAAAAATCTTACCTAACACTTTTCCTGGCGTGAACGGTGGACGATGACAGTGGGAAGTGTGATTGGGTATTGACAGGCTAACGGCTGCTGGGACACTTCCCGTTCAAATACGTACGTCACTTAATGGTTTTCGGTGACGTATGGGGTTTAGCGCCAGTTCCTGGCCCGACAGCCGGAGGACAAACACAACCTTTTGATGCACTATCCAATTCGGCTTTAGCTAACACTTGCTTTTCAAGCTCAGCAATCTGGGACCTTTCTGCATCCGTGACAATTGCCGGGCGCACTTGATTTCTCAATTCCGCCGGATCAAAGAAGTAGTTATACTGGCCAACCGATGTCGAAAGCTTTGCACGAGAGGAATCAATTTTTTTGCTCAGAATTTCAATTTCTTTCCTATTTTGATTGATCAAATTTTCGCACGCTTTGAGTTTAGTCTGAACGTCTGGTTCGGAGATCGCATTACATTTATTTCTGCTCACGATTACTGCTTTATCTGCAAGCATTTGAATAATCTCGGGAGCGATCTTACGCATTTGATTTTCAGCGTTATCTACAATTTTTTTCTGTTCCATGGTCAGTCTTGCATACGCAGTAGGGTCCTTTTTCTCATGTCGGAGATCAAACTGCCTCCCGATTCCGAGCGCACTATGTACCATTGGTATTAACTGAAGGGTTGAGTCTTGCGCCCAGCCAGTGCTAGACGCATAAGTAAGCATACATGCCGCAAGAAGCGAAAGCAGAATTCCGGCGAGCATAGAAAGGCCCGACTTCGTGTTTTGAGCGTTTGTGCGTTTGCTCATAATTCCCTCCATAAAAGTATTGCTAACAAAAGTCTTCAACCTAAACCTGAAACATAGGATTTCTCAAGGAATCTGGCCACGGCACAAAGAACCCACTGCCTAGGTCTAGTTGTAGCGGCAAATTTTTAGCACTCCCTCACCAAACAGTGCGCTTGGATAATGTTTCCCTCAGACAACTGGAACAGGGGGGGGGGGGCGGGCGACCAGTCTGCCGATGTTTTTGTGGTCAACCTTTACCGCCGAGCTAGATCGCACGTCGTGATATCAGGTCAGGCGAGCCGCTCCCTTAGAGCTTGAAATTATGGAGATTCTTGAACCATAGCTGCGGATTATTGCTCGCCCATCGAGGTCACGCCATGCGATGTACGTACGATCTTGGGCAGACCGCCCAAAGCATTAAAATAAAGCTCTCGTCCCTGTTTATGGCATTTATCTGCAAGTCTGCGTTCGGTAGCATCCGTAATTTTATTGTCATCGAAATCCTCAGTATTGAGATCCATTCGTTCGCGGTAATAGGTCATGCCGCTTGAGCAGCCAAACTCGATATAGAAGTCAATGTTTTGAACCTGGACACTACCACAGCGAACTGAAACTGAACCTAGCTGGCGAACTTCCCCTGCAAAAATTGTTACAACTCGGTTCATTTTGTTACGGGCAACGAGTTTTTCGTTTGTTAACTTATCCGCCCCAACCACACAGACAATCGGCAATTCGCGGCATTTAGCACACGAAGGCAACACCCGAACTTCGTTAACAGCTATATCAGCGAATTCAGAATTGTTGGCTTCTGCGATTGCAGATGAAACACAGGCTACCATGAAAAACAGAGCTTTTAGTCGAACCATTAGTTGAAACAAAAAATGTCCTCCAAAGGCTGAGATTCAAACCGCGCGATTGCCGACGTTGAAACCCAAATCAAAATCATAGGTAAGCCATAAATAAGCAAGTCGTGAGCCGCTGAAATGCGCAACTTACGGCTTCAAACCAAGACATCGAGGCTCATTTGAATCAAGTAAACTTGTGACCTTTTCAAAAACAAAGACGAAATTCGTCACAGAACTGAATCAAACTATTTGCATCGAATTGCTACTAGCGTGCCAGAAAGGCATCAATCTCAACTCGGCCATTTTGTGTCATTAACAGATGGAGCGTTTTCCAAGACCGTGAAACCTCTCATCCTGTTTCGATAAAAAATGATAGCAATAAATGTTTCTATTCTCTTAGAGGTTCTAGTTACCTCTCTTCGAGGCAACTCACACGGTAAACACAGTATTGACCCGAGCTAAACTATATCGAAATATTTAGCTACGATGACCAGCCGGAAGCTTTGCTACCAACTACATCTTTCCTTTTTAGACCACTGGTCTGTCTTGTTTGATTGGTCCATTTGAAAACGAGATGCTCATATTTCTCCTGTCCTTCTCGCCACCGTCTCATGCGCGGCTCGTTGGGAAGCGTCAAGCACTTCTAGTTTCGGGGCCAGTTTGCGGCTGATTACTTAGTCCTAATGAAGGAGGCTTCGCAGCCCCCGTTGCTGATCGAAATACTGGTCCTGTCCCCATTGGGCCCCTTGCTGCTTTTACTGCTTTTACCACTATTTCCTTTTTCAATACTGGCCCTAAGGCGGAGCTGTTTTCTTTGAGTATTCGCCGCCATTTTGCCAATTCCATTGAGGGTTCGTAACATTTCAATTTCAGCTTTGAGGCTATTGATTCTTTCCCGGTCTGGTTCTTTTTCAGAGTCGACTTCTGTTTTCAATGGGTCTTGGCTGGTTTGCGGAGGCTGGTTTTTCACCAACCCTGCCAATTCTTTTTCTGCATTTTTGAGTCGTGTCTTATTCACGTCGATTAAATGTCTTCGAGCCTTACTTACAGAACTGTAATAGCTTTGAAATGAAGCACCAGGGCCGATATCTGAATATTTAAGGTACCCGTTTGATGTTAAATATTCTGCTGTTTTAAACTGTGCAAAGTCAGTTCCGTAGTAACCAGGAAGTGAAACTTTTATGAGGCCAGCTGCCGCGCGCCATGGATTGTCACGCATCTCCCAGATGGTTCGCGGGAGTTTATCAAAAGCTATTTCCGTGATTTCCGGCCTCTCTTTGGCGGCACGCCCATCTTTGTCGGTACTGGGTTGCCACTCTCTGAGGTAGGCACGATTCGCGTCAGGGGCAGCCATAAATTTCGCAAATTCAGCAAACGTAATGGCTCCATTGGAATCTATTAATGTGTTTCCGACTACCCTAACAATAACAACGTTTGTCGGAAAACCTTGATTTAGCATTGGCTCGGTTAGCGAATTTCTGTAGAGCGCGGGGTTTGAATTGATAAGTTCCATTAAAACCGCGTTCATAGCAGAAGCGGCATGGTGTCGGTCAGTTGGGTAAGCAAGACTTGCGTACTTTCCAGCTCTGCTGTCTTCGGAATTAACTGGGCCAACAAAGATAGGCACTTGCCGATTGAGATAAAGATACTCGTAAAATTTCTGAGGCGTTAGAGTTGTCATAAATTTCCGCAGCTGGGCAGCTTTTCGCCTGACTTCGCGTCCTCCCACCTGTGGTTGGGTCGGATGTAACTGGTCAATGGTTGCCCACGCAATCGTGCCCGCCGGCGTGTTCGCGTTTAAACGCGAAATAGATCTAATATCAGGAATATTTTCTTGCACATTTGTCGGATTGGCGTCGGAAGTACTCGCGGCGTGATCGATCGGAGATTGATATTGAGAGAAAACACGTAACGGCAGAAGAAGACATATTAACAAAATCGAAAGATATTGAATCAGTCTACTTTTAACAAATATAGAAAAATTGATGTACTTCCCAGTATCGCAATTCGAGCCTAGCATCTACAATCCCTCCATCGAAACTTTGGATTATGCAGTCTGAGGACCACGTCAGCGATGAACATTTTTGAACTAACAGCACTTTTGGGACCTAAATTGTCACTCGGGGTACCATCTCCGGCTTTTAACGGGGGGCCGAACGTTGACGTCAACCTGCTCGAGAGGGCGCCAGGAAACCGTCCGGCAATTCCAGGTTGATTGGCCATGTTGTCGCCAACAGCCGCCAGAATGCTACAGCGGACTTCACGGGTGACACTTTGAATCAGTCGCAGCTGAATTTCAGCATAAAAGGCTTTTCTTGCTGCCTGAACTGCCTCACAAGCCTGGTGCTCAGCCCCCTATTGTAAGAAAGCGATGTAGATTTTTCCCGGTCTGGCCGCGAAAGGGTGAATCTTAGCTTTTGAGCCATTACAAACTCTTTGGCCTTGATTCAAAAAGTTTTCGTCACGATTTTGACCATTCACGCCTAGAACTGTCGATTCATAAAAAAGAAGGGGCCCAAAAGTGAAGGCGCGAAGGAAGCTTAATTGATCTTGCGGGGAAAAACTTCTTCCGTATGAGGCAAAAACTCAAGCTCCATCGAGGTCCGAACAAATTGGCCAGCACACACATTCGTGTTTGCGAAAAAGGTTTCCGGCGAAGAAAGAGAGCATTCGTGAATCATAAAGTATCCAGCCAAGTTCTTCGAGTTGTCGCTATAGCGCTGCTGTTTGCTGTTGCGAACCCAGCAATTGCAGGACGTGAGACTCTTGCGCTTGGAAGGAATCTCGACACATCCTTACTGGATGAAGCAATTCGAATTCCTTCTGAAGAGCTAATCGAGTTTATCGAAAAATCTGGAGTAGAGGTCTATCTTTATCCATCGCGTGTAAAACGAAATCCTGCATTTGCAAACGGAAAAATGGTTTCTGCGCGAATGCGGGATGAGAAAATATTAAGAGATATTTTTGAAGACAGTGGTGGCGGTTCAACCATTGGTGATGCCGGAGTATTTTTTCCTAAAATCGATCCGGCAATGGGGCACTACGGAACTTTCATAGTTATTGCTGAATCTGCAAACGTTCACACATTGCTCCATGAGTTTACCCATTTTATTTTCTATTTAACGGAAAAAGAAAACCCAGGAACGCTGAGCGTTCATGCCGATATGTACGGGATAGCCCAGAAGGCAATAAGGGCACATCGCGTTCTTGAATTGCAAATGGGGTATGGACTTAAAAACTATATTTCGACTGACGTTTACAAGCGGGAAAATCTTGTCGAGGTCTTATTAGAAGACATGAAGCTTGAATCGCAACGCGTCCATTGGTTTGTTGCTGAAGAGGTCATAGTTGAAGCGTTGTTGGCTGCCCGTATCGGATCAAAATCATCAATTCATTTTTCAGAGGCCCGCAGTAAAGAAGGGCAAAAATATGCCTTACGAAATATTAAGGGTGCTCAAATTGGACTCGGACACCGTCTAAATAATTGGGACGAATTAAAGCAAAGCTTTTTTCGCACCGCCGGCGCCCATCCCCATACATCTAACGCCGAACGGGAAGAAATTTTAGATTCAATTCCTCGATATCAAGAAATGATTAACGAAGTAGTTTCAGAAATTGAGAGTAAGCTTTCTGCGCTTCAAAAAGTCGTTTCAAATGTCAGCGGTGAAAAATGATTGTTCAATTGAAATTGGCACGACCGCAAGATCGGTATCGGGATTAGAATAAAAACAATGGTGCGTGTTTTCCTCAACCGGCATTCCAATATTGGGGAGCATGTGTTCTCGGTTCGTAGTCGTCGTGCCGATGCCGACGTTTCCACGTGAGGCGCATAACAAAATATTGCCGTTTGGTGCAGAGTTGCCCTGCCCCATCAAAGACGACGTTTCCACCATTACCAAAGGCCGAAGTTCCGCCAAAGATAGCCACTTAACCACCGGCTGCGCCATTATTTGCTCCGCCCCCCTTGTTACCTTTGCGCCAGAAATATTGTGGGCGCTATTCGCACCTCCGTTTAAAACGACTGATGCTCCAAGTGATCTACCGGTCGCTCCGGCTGACGGAGCTCCGAATTCTCCGCTTTGCGCTACAAA
>JAFLCB010000037.1 GCA_017302795.1 Deltaproteobacteria bacterium
TCATCGAAGTCTGGTACAATCGGCAGCGAACTCACTCTTCGCTTGATTACATGTCACCAGTCGACTACGAAACGAAATCTCTCAAGTCCGCATAAAACTTTGTCCGTTTTTTCGGGGGAAGATCAGTCCTCATGAGGGAAATCAATTCGGAATCCGACGCTGGCAAAGACCAAGCGTGTGGGATGGCGGGAAACAGAACTTGGTTCGACCCAAATAATTCTTCGATCGAACTAAAGCCCTACAAAGACCTTCTAGCGCGCGGATGGAAACCGCTTTCTAACCGGAATTATTCTCTCGCCAACGAGGCAATGTTCAATCCTTGTAAAGACGGCGTTACGCCAAAGATCTCAAATCTTCAAATCTATGAGCGATTCAACGATGGCTTTATCGTGACTTGGAACACTGATATCCCAGCTACGAGTTCCGTGGTTATCACTGATTCAAAAAACCAAGCTTCGGTGGTTAAATCCGACAATGTACTTCGAACATCGCATTCAGTAAGAACATCCGGTCAGGCGCCAAACACGAACTACAAAGTTCAAGCCGTATCAATCTCAGCGACATATGGCCGTGCCATATCCTCCCCCGTAGAGGCATTAACTGACTACTAGTTTCAGTTAACCTTTTCAGTCCCGGAACGTGTCATTAAGACGTGACCCACCATAACCGTCTTTCTGACCAATCCAGGATGTACTTGAATGAAAGCTTTCTTCTGCATCGCTTTGGCAACCCTAACCGCCTGCGGTGATCGCAGCTCCTCCGTCGAATTCGTCGGCAACGACGAATCTACAAGCCTTACTCAGCCGCCTTGGCCATTGATGACGAGTCGGCCTGCCACGCAAGAGCAATGCGCTTACGGCGGTGTCGTTTACACCGTTATTGTTGATTCGGACCGCAATGGCCGCCATGACGAGGGCGAAGTCATTGCTAGCGAACAGGTGGTTTGCCACGGAAGAAACGGTGAAGACGGTACAGATGGCGCAAATGGGTACGACACATTCTTTTCCATGCAACGGATCGCAACGGCACCCGAGGCCTGCGAAGCGCGTTTTGGAGTTCAACTCAACTCTGGCCTTGATACCAATCGCAATCGAATTTTAGAGGCTTCAGAAATCGACCAAACTCAAATTATATGTGATGGAGTTCGCGGCCTAAACGGAGACGTTGGACCAACAGGTCCCGCTGGGTCAAATGGTCATAGCATGGTGTTCAAAACTCTCGAGGCCAGTGTGGAACAGTGTGGATCGCAAGGAGGCACCATTATTTTAATGGCCCTTGATGTGGACGATGAAGGCATCTACCTGCCTCACCTGCCACAAACCACATCCGCCACCCTTTGTAACGGAAGCACGCCATCCGTCACCAACTACACACCTGTCGAAGCCATTCAGCCATGTGGTGCCGGTCCTGGATTCAGAGAAGTACTTTTGCGACTCTCAAACGGTCAGGTTCTAGCGTCACTTTCAAACAATGCTCAAGGCGACATGACCCGCCTCGCGTTTCTACCAGATGGCACTTATATGACCACGGATTCGATGAGCTGCCGATTTTCCCTCAGCTCAGCTGGACAAGTTCGTTCGGTCGCTTGGTCCAATCAAGTTCAAATGCAGTGGCCGATCTCCTATTGATACTATCGCCAATGGTTTGACCAGAGACTAGTCGACTGAACTTCAATCTTAAGCGTTCTGCTTAACTAATCCAATATCACATACCGACCGTCGCGAACGTCAATCTGCGGGGGCCTCCTGTGATCTTCAAAATATCTATACCCGTCCCGCAGTTCACGCCAAAATCCAAACGAATCGAATCGCAGGTAGCGAAACAAAGTGAACCGGTCTAGTCGGAACGGAAAAATGTGCAGCGGCACTTCGAACTGTCCAGCTGCAACGGCCGCCTCAACCAACGCATAAATTTCTTCTATTCCATTGTCTGTCATCGCTAGGCACCCAATTGAAACACAGTCTCCGTGAATCATTAAGAAGCGCCCGGTCCGACCATGGTGCCTGTCGTACTTGTTAGGGAAACCAATATTCAGAGACAGATGATACGCACTGTACGGATTAAAGCTGCCAGACCGAAGGCCATAAAATCCCTCCGGAGTTTTTCCGTCTCCAGTTTTAAGCTTCGGCCCTAGACCACCAGAAAATCGGCAAATCGGAAAAGACTTATACAATTCATACTGTCCTCCCTGCTTCATCATCCATGCCTCGATCACGGCTTCGTCCTTAAATACACGGAGAAATAGCCCGTCCCCCCACCTCAGCCCTTTCGCAGCCAATTGATTCTCGATTCGCATCTTCGTTCTTCCGACCGCCTCCCTTGAGCGATCAGAAGATGGAATCGCGCTCGCCTCTGAGACATTTTGAAATCCAGTGCAAACCTGGAGTGCCGTGACAACAATGATCATTCGCATCCTTAAGTCCCTCCCACCTGTCACTTTAGGGTGGGGCTTGAGAGCGTTTAATCACAGACAGGCGAAGGTAAAATGTGAATTGAGTGTTTTTACATTTTCATTACAATGAACCGGTAAATGACCTGCTAATCTGAGGACGAAATGGCGAACTCGAAACACATACTATTGATCGAAGACGAGCCGGCCATCCGTGATGGACTTCAAAATCTATTCGTATTTCATGGGTACAGGGTTTCTGCTTGCCCCGACGGCATTTCCGGGCTGTCCGCCGCTCTTCAGGAAACTGTTCATCTTGTAGTTTTAGATGTGATGCTACCCGGGAAAGATGGTTTTCAGGTGTGCCAAGAAATTCGTGCGGCTAAACCAAATCTCCCCATCGTCATGTTGACCGCGAAAACCTCGGAGGACGACATAATCAATGGACTTAAGCTAGGCGCCGACGACTATATCCCCAAACCGTTTTCGCTAAGAATTCTTTTAACAAAAGCGGAAAGTCTAATCCGGCGGGAGTCTCGAGACCTAGAAGCTGAAACGCTTTCGATAGGTCCTTGGCTAATTTCTGGAAGAAACCTCGAGGCATACCACACCGAAACCAAAAAAAAGGTCGAGCTCACTTCTCGCGAAATCGAAATTCTTCAGTTTCTATTTAGCCGCGACTGTAACAGCAAAACTCGGGAAGAATTATTATCGAATGTTTGGGGATATCGCGATGCTTCGGACATCGAGACTCGAACGGTTGACATTCACATCGCAAAACTCCGTAAAAAACTGGAATCGGACCCCAAAAATCCTACGAGCATCTTAACTGTTAGGGGTCGTGGCTATCGCTTGGTATTAAAAAATGAAAAGTGAACGAACCTGGCTTCGCATTGGGGCCAGTATAGCGACGTTTGCAAGTATCGCAGTTGGCATTTTGATCGTTGCGGTTTTACGCTACCAGTTTCTGCAAAACTTCTTAGATACACAAACCTCCTTTGCAAGAAAATCCATTTCGACTTCACTAGAAGAGTTCCGACAAATTCTAGACCAAGAGTCTAAACGCCCATTTACTGAGTACAGCCAATCGAACTTCGGTGGTGTTTCAACCCAGAGCTTTCTTCGTTTCTCTAACATTTCTGCCGTTGAACCTAGTGTGAGAATCCCTGGGCTGGTCGGATTTTTCCAAATAACGGAGAAAAAGAAGCTCGAACTCCCCTTCTACCCAGAGGGCCTAGCGAGTGATCGCAAAGATCGAGAGCGCCGCCGCGATTTGGCCCGCAGGATTTATGGATCAATCTACAAAACTCAACCTATAAATTCGGACGATGGCACCCGTGATCGTTACCAACGGATATTCAAAGGAATATGGTTACCAAACTTTGACGTTGCAGAAATCGTAACGCCAAAGTCTGTGCCCACAAAATCCCTTTCGGTAAAAATGCTGAAATCTGGTAGCCCGATTGAAAAGATCGAAGACCTTAGGCCTCAGAGCCAGAGTCTTTCTTCAAATTCTCAGGCGTTACCCATGCAGACATTTGTCTTAGAGAGTGGCTACTTAGTTTTTTATCGGACCGTCCTTCACAACAGCAAGCTTCTCACACAAGGCTTTGTGGTGGATCAAAAGACTTTTTTCCTGTCACTATTTAAAGAGCTAATCGACGATACAAAACGCACCTCTGAAATTGCGGCCCAACTAACATTACTTGTGGAAGGGCGCGCGCTTGGTTTTTTCCCTTCGCCAACAGCAGATGCTGTGCCACTTTTTCAAACCAACGAACTCTCTCCGCTCGAAGGCTTCACTCTGCTCGTCTCCTCATCGCCAGGCAGATTGTCATTGATCCAGATTTTGGCGCTAGGATCGGTTGTCCTCACAGTATTAATTATTTTAGGCGCAATTCTTCTATTGTATAGAACTGCGATCCGTCAGCTTGAACTATCGGAACGACAGGCTGCCTTTGTATCCTCTGTAAGCCACGAACTTCGCACGCCAATCACTGCGATTCGAATGCACGGTGAACTTTTGAAGGCAGGATGGGCGGATAACCAAGCACGGCGAGAAAGTTCCTACGATTACATTCTTAAAGAATCAGAACGCTTATCGCGGCTAATCGAAAATGTCTTACGTTATGCACGAATCGGACGCGATAGCGACCCACTCTCACTTGAGAAAGTCTCGTCTCTCGAACTGAAATTTCTTATGGAGAAAAAGATTTTCCCAATTATATATCAAAGTGGATTTCAACTTGAGTTGCAGGATCAGATCCCATCTGATTCTTCAAACGGAGTTGAAATCGATCCGGACGCACTTACTCAAATCCTTATCAACATCGTCGACAACGCCATAAAATTTTCTCGAACATCCGAACAGAAGAAAATTTCAATTTCATTAAAAGAAAATGAGACATTCATCGAAATCAAAGTCCGCGATTTCGGTCCCGGGATTCCAGAAGAAAGCAGAAGCAAAGTCTTTGATCTTTTCTTTCGTGCAGAAAATGAAATGACGTAACCCCTGCCTAATTCGCGCCTAAAAATAAAAACCGATCAAATCTAAGATTGCTCGCTCAACAGAGGGGCCTTCGATGATCGACCGCGCAGCGACCTTGATAGATGAAATCCGGCAGCTGAAAA
>JAFLCB010000038.1 GCA_017302795.1 Deltaproteobacteria bacterium
GGGGGGGCGTAGTTGACCTGTTTCTCCGAAGTTAGGTCACCTTTTTTTTCGACAAAGGTAAAGCCCGCTCAAGATTAGAAAAAACGAAGAGTCCGTCGAGAGTTCAACTTTTCCTCGAAGATGAACCGTGTCACCAATTACACGAAAAAATTCAGGTTCTTTTTGTTTCAGCTCTTGAAGCTCGACCTGATGAACTTGTCCGGCGATCAGTTGAAATTCGTCGATCGAGTGGCGTGATTTTCATGTGACCTACGCGACCTCTTCGATTGAGTCAATTTCATCTTGTCGTTCGGTAAGAGTTCGAAGTCGAACCCACAATGCTGCGACGCCGGCGTGCCTGCGGACCCGTCGTATTCGTTTCTCCGAAACTAGGCAATACATCGCGAGCCAGCGTTGAAATTATTCCGAGTCGCGCCATAGTTCTTCTCGCCACATGTCTTCTTCGAGCATCGAGTTCAGCGACTCAATCTCATTCGTCGTCGAGAAGCTGCCCAGCGCTTTGTGAAAGTCTTCGCCAACAGCCTTCTCGACAGTACGCCATTTGTGCACGTGGCAATGAATTCGACAGCGATAATCTGAATGCCCCTCGCACCCGCGTACAAGCTAATCATCAAGACGCACGCAACAACAAATCCGAGATACGAAGCTATATTTCACCTCCCGAGAAGTCTCGATAAGCTGTTCGGCAGTGATATAGACGCCTCGAGGATTCGCTTCAGTTCGAAGGACAATGTGTTCACAGCGCGAAATCGGTGGACCGTTGAAAGTCGGTCACCAGAAACCGCCGACTTTCACGAGCAGATTCGTGCTCCAGTGCAGGGGATCTTCACCGACCAGCTCTGCGCATTCAGGTTCATTGCTTGAGCAACTTGCAGCATTTCCGCCTTCATTTTGTTTGCGTCAGATTCGGATTGCGCCCGCGCAGAAATGGTTGGCCACGCCCCAGAGATCGAGCAAAAGAGAGCACCGTTCGCAAGTACAGAAGCTTGCAGCCGAACGAAGAAATCAGGTGGCGTCTTTGCGGTTCAATTGTCACATCTTTGAGTTCAATCGAGAGCCCGGTCTCGCGGGCTAAGATGACAAGCTTGCGGGCAAAGTCGATGCCCGACAGATCATCTCGCAGGTCAGGTTCGGTGAAGCCTATGGCCTTTGCATCAAGCACCACGCCGGAAAAGGTTTTCTAATCTGACAATGAATTGAATATGAAAGACAGCGCGCCAGAGAAAATGCCTTCTATAGAAGGCATTTCATCGCCTGCGTGGACCAGACCGGGAAGCGCATTGATGATCGGAAGCCCAGCTCCAACAGTGGTCTCATAGAATATGAGACCACTGCTTGATCGCAAACCGTCTTTGTAATTCTTCATAGCGCCGCAGTGGACCGCTTCCGGCTTTTTAGTTTAGGGTGATGACGCGAATTCCCCGTTGCAGCCATTTCGCGTATCGATCGGCAATCTGTTCATCGGCGGTACAATCAATGATGACGGTGTGAGGTAGATGCATCGCTTGAATATGATTCTTGTGCGAAGGCTCGAACGTTGACGTCAACCTGCCCGAGAGGGCGTCTGGAAACCGTCCGGCAATTCCAGTTGATTGGCCATGTTGTCGCCAACAACCGCTAGAATGCTACAGCGGACTTCACGGGTGACATTTTGAATCAGTCGCAGCTGAATTTCAGCATGAAAGGCTTTTTTTGCTGCCTGAACTGCCTCACAAGCCTGGTGCTCAGCCCCCTATTGTAAGAAAGCGATGTAGATTTTTCCCGGTCTGGCCGTGAAAGGGCGAATCTTAGCTTTTGAGCCATTACAAACTCTTTGGCCTCGATTCAAAAAGTTTTCGTCACGATTTTGACCATTCACTCCTAGAATTGTCGATTCATAAAAAAGAAGGGGCACAAAAGTGAAGGTGCGAAGGAAGCTTAATTGATCTTGCAGGGAAAAACTTCTTCCGTATGAGACCAAAAACTCAAGCTCCATCGAGGTCCGAACAAATTGGCCAGCAGACACATTCGTGTTTGCGAAAAAGGTTTCCGGCGAAAAAGGTGAGCATTCGTGAATCATAAAGTATTCAGCAAAGTTCTTCGAGTTGTCTCTATAGCACTGCTGTTTGCTGTTGCGAACCCAGCAATTGCAGGACGTGAGACTCTTGCGCTTGGCAGGAATCTCGACACATCCTTACTGGATGAAGCAATTCGAATTCCTTCTGATGGGCTAATCGAGTTTATCGAAAAATCTGGAGTAGAGGTCTATCTTTATCCATCGCGTGTAAAACGAAATCCTGCATTTGCAAACGGAGAAATGGTTTCTGCGCGAATGCGGGATGAGAAAATATTAAGAGATATTTTTGAAGACAGTGGTGGCGGTTCGACCATTGGTGATGCCGGAGTATTTTTTCCTAAAATCGATCCAGAAATGGGGCACTACGGAACTTTCATAGTTATTGCTGAATCTGCAAACGTTCACACATTGCTCCATGAATTTACCCATTTTATTTTCTATTTAACGGAAAAAGAAAACCCGGGAACGCTGAGCGTTCATGCCGATATGTACGGGATAGCCCGGAAGGCAATAAGGGCACATCGCGTTCTTGAATTGCAAATGGGGTATGGCCTTAAAAACTATATTTCAACTGACGTTTACAAGCGGGAAAATCTTGTCGAGGTCTTGTTAGAAGACATGAAGCTTGAATCGCAACGCGTCCATTGGTTTGTTGCTGAAGAGGTCATAGTTGAAGCGTTGTTGGCTGCGCGTATCGGATCTAAATCATCAATTCATTTTTTAGAGGCCCGCAGTAAAGAAGGGCAAAAATATGCATTACGAAATATTAAGGGCGCTCAAATTGGACTCGGACACCGTCTAAATAATTGGGACGAGTTGAAGCAAAGCTTTTTTCGCACCGCCGGCGCCCATCCCCATACATCTAACGCCGAACGGGAAGAAATTTTAGATTCAATTCCTCGATATCAAGAAATGATTAACGAAGTAGTTTCAGAAATTGAGAGTAAGCTTTCTGCGCTTCAAAAAGTCGTTTCAAATGCCAGCGGTGAAAAATGATTGTTCAATTGAATTTGGCACGACCTCAAGATCGGTATCGGGACTAGAATTAAATAAAAAAATGATGCGTGTTTTCCTCTACCGGCATTCCAATATTGGGGAGCATGTGTTCTCGGTTCGTAGTCGTCGTGCCGATGCCAACATTTCCACGTGAGGCGCATAACAAAATATTGCCGTTTGGTGCAGAGTTGCCCTGCCCCATCAAAGACGACGTTTCCACCATTACCAAAGGCCGAAGTTCCGCCAAAGATAGCCACTTGACCACCGGCTGCGCCATTATTTGCTCCGCCCCCCCCTTTTCAAGGGTCAATAAAGCAGCAGTCGGGCTACTTCCTTGCGCTCCACCCGTTGTTACCTTTGCGCCAGAAATATTGTGGGCGCTATTCGCACCTCCGTTTAAAACGACTGATGCTCCAAGTGATCTACCGGTCGCTCCGGCTGACGGAGCTCCGAATTCTCCGCTTTGCGCTACAAA
>JAFLCB010000039.1 GCA_017302795.1 Deltaproteobacteria bacterium
CTGCTTAGCCAGTTCGAGCGCTTCAATCTTGAACTCGGTCGTGTGTCGTTTGCGTTGCATCTATTTCCCCTTCGGACGTGTGGTTATACCACACTATTTGGTGTCCGGAAAATCGGGGGAGGATCACACCAACACCATCATACGGACCTGCAAGAGCACGAAGTGCGAACTTTCTCGGCGGAGAATAAAGTTCTAAGTTACTTGTTCGAATACTCTATTTTCCATCCTGCGCGTCCAGCCGCCTCCAAAAATTGTTTGGCTCTTGCTGAGTTTAGGTTGGTGTACGAGGAAATTCCGAACAACGATTTAGATGCAATCCCAACAATAAATTTATCGTAAATCATCGGCCCGCCGGAATCGCCGGGAAGGCTTCCCGCAGGCAAGGACGGATCATTGGTTCCAAACTCCGACTCTAGATTAAACATAAGACGATCGTGTTCAGCAGGGTTCATGGTGTTCATTCCAACTCGCTTGACGATAGACTCATCAAAGGTGAATTCGTCATCCCCCGTGTAAGCCATTCCGTAGCCGACGATAGTAATCGCCTGCGACGTCTTAGGAAAAGTTCCATTAAATATAGGCATATGAAAACCGATAGCCCCTTTTTCAATTTCAAGAAGGGCGAGATCTAATCTGGATTCATGTTCATAAGAATCATCAACGAAAATCCGCTTTACAGCGTAGGTTTTATTTATTCGAATGGAGGATGGGTTTTCTACGAAGGCGCAATGCTCTGCCGTCAATATGACGCCATCACCGACAACAACCCCCGTACAAATACCGACCTTCTGATTTTGAATGATTTCGATGAACGTTATCGCAGGCGTACTTTCTTCACTAATTGCCTGGCCATTGGTAATCGCCACGGAACGGCTGCCCGAAAAAAAGATCGTTAGAACAATCGATGTGAAGACCAACACGGAATGCCATTTCGTTTGCTCTTGCCACATATGAGCTCCTTTTATTCAGCTGAAAAGATATGCCTGAAATCTTTAAAGAATTCAATTTTCTCATTTCTTCTTCTTCGAACTTTCATTACGAAGTTGAAAATGGAACATGTCGATGCACTGACTCGAGATGGTGCACTCGAATCTACCCGAGATCGCTAAGCTTCAAAAACTACAGACTTCGATTGATAAGTCTTTGAAGGTATTGGGATTTGGACGAAGTTCCACCATCGAGTGAGTAGAAACTTAGTGATTCGGAGAAATGGCATGAACCATAACGAGGCTATTACGTATTGCATAGATCGACAGGCGCATCTTCCAAGTGCACGCGAGTTAGCACAGTTATCAATGAGTCTTGGCGCAAAAGGCATCGCTGAGATTAAAGGTGGCAAGCCGGACGATTCATATCACCAATTCAAGTTTAAAAATTCCGATGAGAGCTCGGACAATTTCTACTTTTGTCGCGAGGGATATCAACGTCCCGAAATTCAACTTCGCCAAGAGGTGCGGACCGACATAAAAGTCAGGGCGTCGTCGATCATCTCAAAGCATTCTTCCGGCTTTGCGGTCTTCCTCAATCTAGAAAATGGTAACCTCAATTACTACTATCTCGACAGCCTCTAAGCGGTTCTCTGCGCGAAGGATCGTTGACGTTGGTTTCAAATCGATTGGTGCGAACGACCAACAAAAAGGGATGCGGCCACAAATAGCAGCGATGTAGGCCCAGCCGAATAGAGTTAAGCGATCAGTTTTTTGCATGCATTTTTCTTTTAGATGAGCTCGCCTCTAAAATTGTGTTTGGTTCTGCAATTGGCGCCTTAGGCGCAAGTGATATGAACAGCGCGAGCTTTCACTTGAATGAAGCCATTAATTTGAACAACGGCGTCGGCCAAGAAAAAAGGCCGACGGTAGAATCGATACGAAACTTCGAGTTAATTTGTCCTGGGAACTTTGAGCTGACTTTTAAACGAAAAAAACTGCCGTCTGGTTATGGAATAGTGCCAGCCTTAGTGAGATTAGAAAATCGGGAAATGGGTTTCACGGATACTCCTTGGGTGGAAGCCAGTAAGCTCTTGTCCCATTCAGCTTTGCTTTGGGCTAATTTCGTTTAGGTACGTCAGAATACAAAAAAGAACCAAACTTAAGACGGAAAGAAACATGGCGTAATTGAGTGCAATACGAAAAATTCGCTCCCAAGGGGGCAATTTGGGAAAGAGCTGGTAAAGTGTAAATGCAATCAAAGCGGCTGACGTTAGCATTGGTAAAGTGGCAATTAGAAAGTAGGTTCTATGATTGAGCGCGAGCGCAATTATCAAAAACACTGTTTTTATAGTTAACATTTGGCAAACGAAGTCTGCTGCTGCAGCCGTGTGTGCTGCCAGATTTAACTTTGCTTTTCGAAATGTCAAAAAAGTGCAAACCGCCAAGATCGGCACAAGGCAAATTTCCGCTAGCGCGTAGTGAGATACGACCCAGTTAAGGACAACATGAACTTGATGGGCACTCTGTGTGGGATAGGCCGAATCACTAAGTGAAACCAAGTTCACTTTGGTCGTAACGGCCAGCGCCGTGTAAAGTCCCGCAAGCGTCAAGAGCAAGCGGAATGGGAAAAACGCCTTGACCCTTTTCCCCGCCAGAAAGTCTTGTATAAAGGGCCCCGGCCGAATCAGAAGGTTTCTGAGGCTTAAGAAGATAGAACTGTCGTAGCTGAACAACAAAAAGCGGAAATCGTTCCAAAGAAACGGCCAATCAAGATCGCGAACTTTCGAGCTTTGCCCGCAGTGAGGGCAAAACTGACCTTGATAGCGGCTCAAGCAGTTTTTGCAGTGTTGGGATGTCATTTAAGCCGTCGACCTTATTGCTATTCTTAGTCATAAAGCAACACGATGGACTTCAAGAGGCCGTGTAGAACCCAAACTTCGTGGGCAAAACCAAAGGTGACAAACGCAAGTGAGTCGCCCAGATAGAATTTTTCGATTTTGGGGAGAGTGAGCGACCAACCAGGTCGACCGAAAAATGGCGGGGTGGACGGATTGTCCGCCAACCCCTTGAAAATACTGAATTCACACATTGCCGAGTAGCATTTTGTAGCACTAAATTCGAAACATGCTGAAATATCAGGCTTTGATCAGGCTGATGATCTGCGTTGGCGACCTCGACGGAAGCAAGTACCCCAACTTGTCCGTGCCGCCTTTCACATCGACTCCGGCGCGTCTCAGATAT